>JACXTQ010000202.1 GCA_016919605.1 Methylovulum sp. | reverse complement strand
AGCGACTTCAGGAAGGGGCCCAAGGCCAAACATCGGCCCCGCGAAAGCCCCGAAGGGCTTCTCCACGTTTCCCGTGAAGAGCCGACTATTATACATTCCTTAACTTATACGTCAACACCTTTTCAGGTTATTTTTTTATTTTTCACCTTAAGCCAAGCAACAACTTAGTCTAAATCTTATTTATTAGTAGGTTAGCTAATCACAGAAATGACAGGGCACTCGGTTTACGGCATTTTCGAGGGCAATCGATGCGGATGGTATTGCCCTCCAATTTAGCCGGATAGAGACTATCTATTTAAACTGGGGAGCAGGCGATGGCTTAGACTTTATGGTAGATGTCGGCGCCTTCTTGCAAAAATTGCGCAGATTTTTCGTCCATGCCTTTCTTTAAGGCTTCTGCTTCGTCTTTAATGCCTTTTTCGGTCGCGTAATCACGGACATCTTGGCTAATTTTCATCGAACAGAAATGCGGGCCGCACATGGAGCAAAAGTGCGCGACTTTTGCCGAGTCTTTCGGCAGGGTTTCGTCATGAAATTCACGGGCTTTTTCGGGATCAAGGCCAATATTGAATTGGTCTTCCCAACGGAATTCAAAACGCGCCTTGGACATGGCATTGTCACGGGCTTGCGCTCCTGGATGGCCTTTGGCCAAATCGGCGGCATGGGCGGCGATTTTGTAGGTGACGATACCTTCGCGGACATCTTGTTTGTTAGGTAATCCCAAATGTTCTTTTTGGGTGACATAGCAAAGCATAGCACAGCCGTACCAGCCGATGTTAGCCGCACCAATGGCTGAGGTTATATGGTCGTAGCCTGGGGCAATGTCAGTAGTCAAAGGGCCTAAGGTATAGAACGGGGCTTCGCCGCACTCTTCCAATTGTTTTTCCATATTAACCTTAATCATGTGCAACGGCACATGCCCTGGGCCTTCAATCATGGTTTGGACATCGTGTTTCCACGCAATTTTAGTCAGCTCGCCCAGTGTTTCCAACTCACCGAATTGGGCGGCATCATTGGCATCGTAAATAGAACCGGGGCGCAAGCCGTCACCTAATGAGAAGGACACGTCATAAGCTTTCATGATTTCGCAAATTTCTTCAAAATGCGTATATAAAAAGCTTTCAGTATGATGAGCTAAACACCATTTCGCCATAATTGAACCACCACGGGAGACGATACCGGTCATGCGTTTGGCGGTTAAAGGTACATGGTGTAGACGCACTCCGGCATGGATGGTGAAATAGTCCACGCCCTGCTCGGCTTGTTCGATCAAGGTGTCACGGAAAATTTCCCACGTCAGGGCTTCGGCCTTGCCGCCGACTTTTTCCAGCGCCTGATAGATAGGCACGGTACCAATCGGCACGGGGGAGTTGCGTAAAATCCATTCGCGGGTTTCGTGGATGTTTTTACCGGTAGACAAGTCCATAATGGTATCGCCGCCCCAACGGATACCCCAAAGCATTTTTTCGACTTCTTCTTCTATAGATGAAGTTACTGCTGAATTGCCCAAGTTGCCGTTGATCTTGACGAGGAAATTGCGGCCAATAATCATCGGCTCCAATTCAGGGTGGTTGATGTTGGCGGGGATAATGGCGCGGCCTCTGGCAACTTCGGAGCGGACAAATTCGGCTGTAATGACATCAGGGATAGATGCGCCAAAAGAATCGCCAGGATGCTGGTTTTTCCATAATTCGCGCATTTCTTCCATTTTTTGATTTTCACGGATGGCGATATATTCCATTTCCGGGGTGATGATGCCTTGGCGGGCGTAGTGCATTTGCGAGACGTTATGGCCGACTTTGGCGCGGCGCGGTTTGCGGATATGCTCAAAACGCAGGTGCGCGGTGGCGGGGTCGTGCAAACGTTGTAAGCCAAATTCTGAACTGGGGCCGGTCAACTCTTCGGTGTCATTGCGTTCGGCAATCCACGCGGCGCGTACTGAACGCAGGCCTTTTTTTAAATCGACCTCAACGTTGGGGTCGGTATAAACGCCGGAGGTGTCGTAGACGTACAGCGGTGGATTTTTTTCCACGCCGAAATGGGCGGGGGTGTCCGATAAGGTAATCTTACGCATCGGCACTTGTATGTCGGGGCGGCTGCCTTGCACATAGATTTTTTCTGATGCGGGGTAAGAATCTATTTTTACACTGCTGGCCGTTTGGGCAAGCTCTTGCTCTTTGAGGACTGCGCTCATGTTATTTTCTCCAAAACATAAAATAAAGCGCAGGAAGTTTTGCGGGCTTTCCTACGCTGGTATTAACCAGAGTCAGGTTCAAAGGGTTTATCTCAGCCTCATGATCAATCAAGAAGCACCCCTAGCCTTTACCGATGTCGATCTAAGTTAAAGGAAAACATAACAGATTGCAAGCCAAGACCTAGGGCCGTCCTTAAAATCAGTCATCCAGTCTTATCTTTGTGCTACGACATTAGCGGATAGGCTCGTAAAAACGCCATAAACGGATATGATTGTACATTTTGATTAGCAGCAAATTTAAGTCGCAAGCCAATTATCAGCCCACTTGAAAATAAACGCATTGATATTTAAAATAATAATGTCGATTCGCTAATAGTGACATCGGCAAACATAATAACTAATAAGTCGTATCAACCGAAAATATCGAGGAAAGAATAATGAAAAAAATAGCATCTGTCTGTGCAGGCTTATTTTTGATGTTAAGCACTGCTGTTTTCGCTGAAGATCATGCCACCGAAGCGTTGAGCCACGCCAAAGCCGCTGTAGAACACGGCAAAGCAGGTCATCCACCGGTTTTGGTCGAACACGCAAAGTTAGCTTTAGAGCACGCTTTAGCAGGCTCCTTAGTCGCTAAAGGTAAGTCAAAAAATCATCTGGACGCGGCGGCAAAGTCGCTGCAAGATGCTATTGACCGAGGTGGCCTAGACCAAACCGAATCTGCCACCCAATCGGCAACAGAAGCTGTAGAACATATAAAAGCCAGCGCCGGCAAATAAGCGAGACACTGCGGCCATAGGGGTTGCATGACCCTTATGGCTGTTATCAACGCATAATCTAGCCAGTTAAGCCACGATCCTTTCCAAAACAACCCCGCATCCTGCGGCCAAAGCCTGCCAATCATCCGGCAACTGTAACCTGACCAAAGTCGCCGTAGGCATCAGCTCATCGTCATAAGCCAACTTATCCCCCCCTACCAAATTTACCAACAGCGCTTCAAAATCAGGGTTATGCCCCACTACCAGCACTTTTTTAAAACTGGCCGGAAGTTCTGCCAAGATAGCCTTAATCTCCATAAATCCTTGAAAATACAAACGAGCCTCTTGCTGCACACGCGATTTGTCCCACGCCAAGGTGTCAGCGACGATACACGCGGTATGGTAAGCGCGAGCGGCCGGTGAGCTAAGCACTATATCAGGGCTTAAGTGCGCATGTTGCAACCATTGCCCGATACGCAAGGCTTTTTGCTCACCCTTGGCGGTTAGGCGGCGATCATAGTCCGCTACGCCATCATTGTGTTCAGCTTGGCTGTGCCGTAATAGCCACAGTTCACGGCTCATAGCCGCCCCCTTTCGCTATCGAACACACTAATCAACTCGGCGGTGTCCGGTCTGACTCCGCGCCAAAGATAAAAAGCTTCGGCTGCCTGCTCGATTAACATACCCAGTCCATCAACGCTGTGCGCCGCACCGTGGGCAAGCCCCCAATGCACAAAGGCCGTGGGTTGGTTGCCGTAAGCCAGATCGTAACAGACACCGCCTGCCACTAACACGCCATCGGGCAGGGGCGGCAATTGACCGCTCAAGCTGGCGGACGTGGCGTTAAGGATCAAATCAAACTGTTGCCCGTTCAGTTCAGCAAAACCGCCGCCGCTAACGCCCCCTAAATCTTGAAATTCCGCCGCCAATTGGGTGGCTTTGTCGGGAGTGCGGTTGGCTATGACGATAGTGGCGGGGGCTTGTTCTAACAAGGGGGCAATAATACCTCGGCTGGCTCCGCCTGCGCCTAACAGCAATATCCGCCGACCTGCCAAAGTCAGCTTGTGGTTATCCAGCAAATCGGTGACTAAACCGCAACCATCGGTATTGTCGCCCAAAATCGAGCCATCGGGCTGGTATTTTAAGGTGTTGACGGCTTTGGCACGCAGGGCGCGGGGTGTTTTGCTATCGGCGTAAGCGAACGCCAATTCTTTCAGCGGTACGGTGCAGTTAAGCCCCAAACCGCCGTAGACGAAAAAAGCCTGGACATTATCGCTAAAGTGCTCAGGAGCGACTTCTTGCGCTGTGTAGCTCATATTCTGCCCAGTCTGGGCAGCAAAAAAAGTATGGATGCGCGGGGATTTGCTGTGCTGGATAGGTTGCCCAAAAACGGCATAACACTCGCTCATGCGCCATCCTTAAGCCATTGGGCAACGGCTTTGGCATAATAGGTCAAAATCGCATCACTACCCGCACGTTTAAAAGCAAGCAAAGACTCTAATACCACCGCGCGTTCGTCCAGCCAGCCGTTTTGGGCGGCGGCTTTGAGCATGGCATATTCGCCGCTGACTTGATAAGCAAAGGTCGGTACGCCGTAGGTGTCTTTAACGCGGCGGATGATGTCCAAATAGGGCATCCCCGGTTTGACCATGACCATATCTGCGCCTTCTTGCAAATCCAATTCAATTTCGCGCAAGGCCTCATCACTGTTGGCAGCGTCCATTTGATAGCTATGTTTGTTGTTTTTGCCAAGATTACCCGCCGAACCGACGGCATCACGGAACGGCCCGTAAAAAGCCGAAGCGTATTTGGCCGAGTAGGCTAAAATTAAGGTGTTGATATACCCTTGCGCTTCCAATGCTCCCCTGATGGCGCCAATACGCCCATCCATCATATCGGAGGGGGCGACGATGTCAGCCCCGGCTTCGGCGTGGGATAAGGCCTGTTTGACCAATACCGCGACGGTTTCATCATTGACGACATAGCCGTTTGCATTCAGCAAGCCATCTTGGCCGTGGCTAGTGTAGGGGTCTAGGGCGACATCGGTGATAATACCTAGTTCCGGCACGGTCTCTTTAAGGGCGCGGACACTGCGTTGTACCAAGCCATCGGGGTTGTAAGCCTCGGCGGCATCTAAGGATTTCTGTTCAGCCGATACCACTGGAAACAGGGCGATGGCGGGGATTTTTAGGGCGTGTAACTCGCGTGCTTCTGTCAGCAACATATCCAAAGACAACCGCTCCACGCCAGGCATAGAGGCTACCTCTACGCGCAGCCCCTCGCCTTCGGTTACAAACAACGGATAAATCAAGTCATCCGCGCTTAAGCGATTCTCGCGCATCAAGCGTCTGGAAAAATCTTGGTAACGCATTCTTCTCATGCGTATGGGTATTGTAATGTTATGATAAGCCATCTGATCTATTGCTCTTTCGGGTTGATAATAAAGCGGGTTTGCTTTGGAAATAAAGGGTTATGATGAATTTTATTGCCGTAACATTTGGCTAACAAAAGCTCGGTGTTTTCGCCGATGCACGGTTAGGTGCTACAAAGACCACAGCCGCTTCATCACCCTAGGAATTTTCAATATAAACGGGCTTTTTTAAGAAACTAAATTCATTTTCCAAAGTCGTATATTTTAACCGCCGCATTTTAGAGGATTTTATGAAGGCAAGACACCCTATCTTATCTGCATTATTAGCATTACTATTGACTGCCGCCCCCCTGACCCCGGTGTTCGCCGCCGATTTACAACCGCCACAACAGGCTATTGAATCAGCTTCGGCGCAATTGCAATCGCAAATGCAGGACAAAAATTTCACCAAAGATTTTGCCAAGATCAACGAGTTTGTTAACCAAGTCATCTATCCACATGTCGACTTTGACCACATCGCCGCCTTAGTATTGGGTAAATTGTGGAAAACCGCCACTGTTGAAGAACGCAACCGTTTTAAACAAGAGTTCCAGACTTTATTGATACGTACTTACTCCCGTGCATTTATCGATTTTAAAGAATGGTCAGTACGTTTTTTACCGATGGAAATGGAACCGGGTGCCACGAAAGTGGTGGTGAAGACCGAAGTGTTGCAACCTGGCATCCAGCCGATAGCCATTGATTATCGCATGGCTCTGCACGAAGGAGAATGGAAAGCCTACGACATTATGATAGAAGGCGTGAGCTTAGTCACCAACTACCGATCTACGTTTAACAGCGAGATACAAACCAAAGGCTCGTTAAACGCCGTCATCGACAGCTTGGCAAAACGTAACATCGAAGCCTTAGCGGCAAAACCTCAAAACAAATCTTGATACGCCATTTTAAGATACCGCTAACGCCATCTGGTTACTTAAGCTGTAGGCACGGCTTACTGGCTCGCAACACCCATTCGGACATCAATAGCCCTATCTTCGAATGGAACAAAACTGCTTGGCGGTAAAACCTTAAACGGAATACCATCGGTATGGGACAAAAAGACATTATCTCCAAGCAGGTTTTTAAACGCATCCTCGTCGATGTGGCGACGTATATTTTTAATTTGCAATTGGCAACGGTCGAACTAATAGAGACCGAGCAGCAACGGATAGAAGACAGACGGGCGGATTTGCTCGCACGGGTTAGCGATAATACCGGTAAAGTGTCCATCCTGCATATTGAAATCCAAAATCAAAACCAACAGGACATGCCGGACAGGATGTTGCGCTATTTGACCGACATCAGGTTGTGCCACCCAAAAGAGGAGGTGTTCCAGTATCTGCTATACATTGGCAAGCCAGCCTTGACAATGCCAGACCACATACAAACGCCGCAACTGCACTACCGCTATACGGCCATTGACATGCACGACTTGGACTATCGGTTCTTTATCAACCAAGATAGCCCCGATGCCATCGTCATGGCCTTGCTGTGCGACCTGAAGGATACCGATGCCAAAACTGTCGTCCATGACATTATCGCCAAACTAATCGCAATGACCCAAGATGACAACAAACGCTTGAGAGAATACCTTAGCATGTTGGAAATATTGGCCAGTAACCGGAACATCAATATAGACATACAGCAGGAGTTTGCAATGCTGCAAGTAGAAATAGAAAAACTACCCAGCTTTATTATGGGTCAGGAGCAAGGCATAACCGTTGGTGAACAAAAAAAAGCTCTTATGGTCGCCCGGCAATTAATCAATAAAAATTTTTCTGCCACCGAGATATTGGAAATCACAGGGCTAGATGCCAGCGAACTACTGAAGCTTACTGATAGCCACTAACGCGGATTTGCTTGCCTTAAGCCTTTAAGGCAAGCACCCATTCAATCCCATCAATGGGTGCAACCCGCCCAACACTTTTCATAAGTGAAAAGGCCTTATTTTGGGGCATCACACTGGCGAGCAGTAAAATTTACCCTCACGACCCAAGGCTGCAAAGCCCTAAACACACAGACACCACCCCCATCAACTTTATCGGTCATGATCGACTACCAGCCCTTATTACAAGACTTATTAACCGCCGATGCCGATACCTGGGTCGCCAGCCTACAAAGCCAACTGGCAAAGGCTTTCGACCCTAACAACCACGGCGATTTGGTCAAATGGCAAGCGGCCATTGATGCCATCCCTGATTTTCCGCACAGCCACACCTGCATCAATGCCGATGTGATTGAAATAGGCTGTGCCGAGGACCTGACTGCCGCTCAACGACTATCGCTAAAACAAAATCTGCAAGCCCTGCATCCTTGGCGCAAAGGCCCTTACCAACTGTTCGACATTTTTATCGACACCGAATGGCGCTCGGATTGGAAATGGCAACGCCTACAAGACCATATCAGCCCCCTCACCTACCGCCGAGTGCTGGATGTCGGCTGTGGCAATGGCTACCATTGTTGGCGAATGCTGGGAGCGGGGGCGAAAACTGTAGTCGGCATTGATCCGATGTTGTTGAACGTGATGCAGTTCCAAGTTATCAAAAAACTGCATGGCACTGCGCCCGTATATGTGTTGCCGCTGGGCATGGAAGATTTGCCTGCCAACCTACAATTGTTCGACAGCGTTTTCTCTATGGGCGTACTTTATCACCGCCGCTCACCCATCGACCATTTACTGGAGCTAAAAGGCTGCTTACGCCCCGGCGGCGAACTGATTTTGGAAACGCTGGTGATTGATGGCGGTTTAGGTGAGGCACTGCTGCCTCCGAGTCGTTATGCGAAAATGCGCAACGTCTGGTTTCTACCCAGCTGCGCCACCTTGGTTAGCTGGCTGCAACGTTGCGGGTTTGTTGATGTCCGTGTCGTTGATATCACGGTCACTAGCGTCGCCGAACAACGCAGCACCGCTTGGATGCGCTTTAACTCGTTACAAGATTATCTCGACCCTGAAAACCCACAGTTGACGGCGGAAGGGTTGCCCGCACCGAAACGAGCGATTGTGATTGCAAAGAATCCGTAGGAAGGAACTATTTGTGAACATCAAAGTATCCACAGCTACCATCACGCGTACACCTTTAACCCTTTAAGATGGCCCATGCACTTAAGATAAACCCATCACCCTACTTAATCCGATATTCCGCCGAACGGGCGTGGGCGGTCAAGCTTTCGCCGCGTGCCAATACCGAAGCGATCTTACCCAAAGTATCTGCACCTGTTGCCGAGCAGTTAATCAGGCTGGTGCGTTTTTGGAAATCATAAACCCCCAACGGCGAAGAAAAACGCGCAGTGCTGGATGTAGGCAAGACGTGGTTGGGGCCGGCGCAATAATCGCCTAGAGCTTCGGCGGTATAGCGACCCATAAAGATCGCCCCGGCATGGCGTATTTTTGCACATAAAGCATCAGGGTCGGCGACCGACAGTTCCAAATGTTCCGGTGCGATACTATTGGCGACTTCAGCCGCTCTATCCAAACTATCAACTTTAATCAACGCCCCGCGTGTACTTAAGGAGGCGCGGATGATGTCGGCACGTTCCATATCGGGCAGCAGCTTATGGATGCTTTGCTCGACGGCGGCAAGAAAGTCGCCATCATCACTAATCAGTATCGCTTGGGCATTTTCGTCATGTTCGGCTTGCGAAAACATATCCATCGCAATCCAATCGGGGTTGGTTTTACCGTCACAAATCACCAGAATTTCCGAAGGGCCGGCGATCATATCAATACCGACATGACCGAACACCAGTTTTTTGGCGGTGGCAACGTAGATATTGCCAGGGCCGACAATTTTGGCAACGGCAGGGATGGTGTCCGTACCGTAAGCCAAGGCCGCGACCGCTTGCGCCCCACCGATAGAAAAAGCACGGTCTACGCCCGCGATATAGGCGGCGGCCAACACCAACTCATTGGTTTCCCCGTTCGGGGTTGGCACCACCATAATCAGCTCACCGACACCCGCGACTTTGGCGGGGATGGCGTTCATCAATACCGATGATGGATACGCGGCTTTACCCCCCGGCACATACAGCCCTACCCTGTCCAGCGGGGTTATTTTTTGCCCCAGCACTGTACCATCGGCTTCTTCATACTGCCACGAGGCCAGTTTTTGATGTTCGCTATAAGCCCGGATACGCTCGGCAGCCGTTTGCAGGGCATGGGCTTGTTCGGTGGGCAAATTTTCCCACGCTGCTTTCAGTACCGCTTTCGGCAATTCCAATTCGCTTGCATCCGTAACCGTGCGGTGGTCGAAGCGGTTAGTGTAGTTAAGCACAGCCGCATCACCAGTTGCACGGACATCGGCCAGAATAGCCAACACCCGCTGCTGGATGTCCAGATCATCGGATTCGTCCCAAGCCAATAGTTCTTGCAATTGCTTTAGAAAGTCGGTGTCAGCTGCGTTAAGTTTTTTAATCATGGGGTTGGGCATAATAAAAAGGATTAGCGGTATTTAATTAATGGCAATGGTTGCTTAGGGTTAATCTGCTAGAGAAGCGATTAACTTTTCTACGGTTTCAGTATGATTAGACTTTACACGGAGCATTAAATTATGGCTACGCAAAACCTTTTTGGCCTGTGTTTGAATTTCTGTGCTGCTTAACGGTGAACGCGTACAAATGATATAGCCTAACTTTTTAGATTTTTTATCGGCTGATAATTTTTCTACAGAAACGCAAAGCTGTTCAATAGCATGAGGGACGTTTTTACCTTTTAACTCAATAAAAACCTCTTTTTTCAATGTCTTTTCAGAAGCTAACGGAATAACAATAATCGCCAACCAATCACACTTTTTAGATTCCTCACCCTTAATCAAACAACCATCAACCTTATGCCTTTCAATTTCGCGCAAGTTTTCGTTGGTGATTTTTAATTCAGATTTAGATTTCTCGTCAGAAAAAACGATATTCTTGTCTTTAACAACGGATATACAAGGATTATTCATCCACTTCTTCCATACCAATCAATTTTTCAAAAGTATCCGCGAAATGGTTGGAAACTTCATCGATCATATTAGCATCAATCAGTTTTAAGTCTTGATTAAGAATCGATTTCACCGTTCCCTGATCGACCAAATAAGCCGAAACATCGTTAAAATCGACCCATTCTGATTCAGGTACAACCTTATTAAGCTCCGCTAAATTTTCGTAATACTTTGATGCGGCAACATTGCCCGCTTGGATGAGATTGTTAAGCGCAGCCAATATATAGGGGCTATGGGTTGCTATAGTAAAAGAATTAAAACCATTGATTTTGAAGTTTTCAATTTTTTTATACTTTTTTAAGTAATTGTAAGCATTGGCAATTAGCAAAACAATTTGATTTTGCGCTATTGGAAAGAGATGGGCTTCCGGTTCCTCAATGACAAAATGATGGGCAATATGGCTATGGCTGATATAGGGTTCGGTTGATAAAACCACTGCCATTGGCAAGGCTTCTTGTTGCCCCGATGACGCATCAGCAATATCAACTTTGCCTTTGTTATTGACAATCCAATCACCGCTCTCGTCAAACTCAAAATCACCATAAATAATTTGCTTGATGATGTGGTTTATTCGCAGTTGCTGTTCTTTCTCGGCAGAACCATGGCCTTTTTTCCTGTTTGCTTTAGTTTTTTCATAAGTTTTGCCAAACAATGCCAATAAATGATCTATTTTTATCTCTAAGCTGATAAAAGAAAAGATATTACTGCTTAGATTTGCAAAAAATGAACGGCCTGCTGGAATATAAAAAACTCTCTCTAAATAAGGCTTCTGATTTTCACGAAACAGCTGATCAATTAATACGCCTTCTAAAAAAGAGAAATTTTCACTCAATAATGAGAATATCTGTTGATTTTTACCTGAAAAAAAACGTGGGGTTGCAAGTGGATCTTTATTGTCAAAACCGTATAAATAAGGGTCGAGGCTTTTGGCTTCTTTTAAGCTGGTAAAAACGTCCCGAATAATGAAATCGCTGGCCAAATCAAAAACCAATTGATCATTAATAAGCTGATTAGAAAGTGAAACTGAATAATATTTATTTGAATAAGTGACGGTAAATTGATGTTTTTCCCAAGTATATTTTGGAAAAATTTTTTCAAATTTCGCTAAAGCTAATTTATCGCAGCCTTCTTTTGTGGTCATACCGCGATAAACGGCTTCTACAAGAGATTGCGGATATTCCTTAAAAAAATAAATCAGTTTGGCAATGACGCTTTTCCCTTGTGCTTGCGGGCCGATAAAAATATTGATCGGTTTAATGTCTATTTCCGCTTGCTCAATGGACAGGAAATTAGTGATGGCTAGTTTTTCCATGATGGTATCAAGATTAAATTGTCACTGTAAATCGCCTAATTTTACCGGATTTGCCCTATCGGATAAGATACCGAGAGCGCACCAAAGCCAGCCTTTAGGCAAGCAATCCGCACCCGCCCCCACAAATTTACGCCCTTTTCGCCAACGTCATCTCAAACTGCCCTAACAACTGCGCAATCACTTCATGCTTCATTTTCATGGCGGCTTTGTTGACCACTAAACGGGAGCTAATGTTCATAATCAGTTCACGCGGTTCCAAATCATTGGCTTTTAAGGTGTTGCCGGTATCGACCAAATCAACGATGCAATCGGCCAAGCCCACCAGCGGGGCGAGTTCCATAGAACCATACAATTTGATGATGTCCGCCTGTATGCCCAAACTGGCAAAGTAGCGTTGGGCGGTTTTGACATATTTGGTGGCGACCCGGACTCGTCCGATAATGGGCGGTGCATCCTTATGCGCGGCGGTCATTAGGCGGCAACGGGCAATATTCAGATCCAGCGGTTCGTATAACGCTTCCGTACCGTGCTCAAGCAACACGTCTTTACCGGCAATGCCCAAATCCGCAGCGCCGTATTCGACAAAAGTCGGCACGTCAGTAGCGCGGATAATGACCAGTTGCACATCGGGGCGGGTGGTTTGTAAGATCAGCTTCCGGCAGGTTGAAGGGTCATCGGTCGGAATAATGCCAGCCTCTGCCAAAAATGGCAGAGCTTCTTCGTAAATGCGGCCTTTGGATACGGCAATCGTCAGCATGGGGCAACCTTTTATTTGGCAACACGGCGGATGGTGGCGCCCAGTTGCGTCAGTTTTTCTTCGATGTGGTCGTAACCACGGTCAATATGATAAATGCGGTCAACTAAGGTGCTACCTTCGGCAACCAAGGCGGCAATCACCAAACTGGCGGAAGCGCGTAGGTCGGTCGCCATTACGGGGGCGCCAGTCAGACGTTTGACACCGGTACAAATGGCGGTGTTGGATTCCAGCTTGATGTCCGCGCCCATGCGGTGCAATTCTTGGACGTGCATGAAACGATTTTCAAAAATGGTTTCGGTAATCACACCCACGCCTTCGGCGATGGTGTTCAAGGCAATAAATTGCGCCTGCATATCGGTAGGGAAAGCCGGATAAGGGGCGGTACGCAAAGACACCGCTTTGGGTTTTTTACCGTGCATATCCAATTGTATCCAATCTTTGCCGGTGGTGATGTCCGCTCCGGCTTCAATGAGCTTATCCAACACAGCATCAAGAATGTCCGGGCGGGTCTTTTTCAGCTTGACCTTGCCACCGGTAATGGCCGCCGCCACCAGATAGGTGCCGGTTTCGATGCGGTCAGGCAGAATGTCGTAATGGATACCGCTTTCGCCGAGTTTTTCAACACCTTCAATAGTCAGCACATCCGTGCCGATACCAGAAATTTTCGCGCCCATTTTATTGAGGAAATGCGCCAAATCGGTTACTTCCGGCTCTTTGGCGGCATTTTCGATAATGGTTATACCCTCTGCCAACGTCGCCGCCATCAACAGGTTTTCGGTGCCGGTCACGGTCACTTGTTCCAATACTAACCGACACCCTTTCAAACGCTTGGCCTTAGCGTGGATATAACCGTTTTCAACGGTAATTTCCGCCCCCATTTTTATCATGCCATTCAGATGGATGTCCACCGGACGGGTGCCTATGGCGCAACCGCCCGGCAAAGAAACATGGGCTTCACCAAAACGGGCTAGCAACGGCCCTAATACCAAAATCGATGCCCGCATGGTTTTAACTAGCTCGTAAGGGGCTTCGTAGCTGTTGATGGTACTGCTGTCGACTTCGATGTTCATTTTTTCATCGACCAGCAAATGCACACCCATGCGCCCCAACAATTCCATCGTGGTGGTGATGTCATGCAAATGCGGAATATTACCGACACTGACCGGATTTTCTGACAATAAAGTGGCGACCAAAATCGGTAAGGCGGCGTTTTTGGCGCCGGATATCCGCAGTTCTCCAGCAAGCCGGGTGCCGCCAGTAATGATTAATTTATCCATGTTGTTGCTGTTCCTGCTAAATAGACTCAGCGCTCAGGCTGATAGGTAAAATAAGAGGTGTCATCCAAGCCGCTCAGTTTGGCAAGGTTAAGCAATTGTTTGGGAATATTGTTAAAACTGAGCTGAGTTTGGTAGTGGCGGGCATATTTGAGACATTCAATGATCAATGCCAATCCGGCACTGTCAGAGTTGGTAACGTGGCTTAAATCTAGGGTGACGGCTTTAGCCGTACTTAAAAAAACCAAGTCGGTGATGGTGCGTTTATCTATAGTGGCAAAGGTCAAATCACCTTCTATGACAAAATAGCCATTGCCTTGGTCGCTAATCTGCAAGCCGCTCACTTTTTCTCTTCCGCCGCTTTAAATAAAAATTGCCCAATCGCTTTTTCTAAAATAATGGCGGGTTGGGTAATATCAATAGCGCTGTGGTCTTTTAAAAATGTCTCCGACCCGCCTGGCTCCAAACTGACATATTGCTCGCCCAACAACCCTGCCGTAAATACACTGGCTGTGGTGTCATCGGGCAAGGTGTTGTATTGTGCTTCAATTTGCATGACCACCACCGATTGGTAGGTTTTCGGGTCAAAGCTGATATTGCTGACTTGACCTATCTTAACGCCCGCCGCCGATACGGGTGACTTGATTTTTAAGCCGCCGGAATTGTCAAAGCGAGCGGTTACGGTATAGGTGTCTTTTTGGGTAAATGAGCTTAAATTACTGGCTTGAAAACTCAAAAAAAACAGTCCGGCAATCCCTGCCGCGACAAAAAGCCCGACAAGCGTGTCCTGAGTACTGGTGTGCTGCATGTTAATTGTCTCCAAACATGAGAGCGGTAAGAATAAAATCAAGGCCTAAAATACTAAATGCGGAATTGACCACGGTACGGGTGGTTGCACGGCTGACCCCTTCCGAGGTGGGGATGGCATCGTAACCCTCAAATAGAGCAATCCAAGTAGTCGCCCAGCCAAAGACAAAGCTTTTGATGACCCCATTAATGATGTCATCGCGAAAGTCAATACTGGCCTGCATTTGCGACCAGTAGGCGCCTTCATCGACCCCCAACAGGCCGCAACCGGTCAAATGTCCGCCGACAATCCCAACCGCACTGAACAACGCCGTCAGCAAAGGCATGGACAAGCAGCCCGCCAAGAAGCGTGGCGAAATGATACGCCGGATCGGGTCAACCGCCATCATTTCCATACCTGATAACTGTTCGGTGGCTTTCATTAGACCAATTTCGGCGGTCAGAGCCGAACCTGCACGGCCTGCAAACAGCAGTGCCGACACCACCGGCCCTAATTCGCGGACCAAAGACGCGGCAACCATCACACCCAACGTCGCTTCCGCGCCAAAATCGGAGAGGATATAGTAACCCTGTAAACCCAACACCATGCCCACAAACAAACCGGAGATGGTGATGATTAAAAATGACAACACCCCTACAGAATACAATTGGTTAAGCAATAAGCGCGGCCTGAGCAAAACGCTGAAAATACCCGCTAAAACTTGCAGCAAAAAGAAGGTGGCCCGCCCCAATTTGGTAAACGAAGCACGGGTAGTTTTACCCAAATTCTGTAGAAATTGAATCATGGTTGATAGTGGCTTTACTGTCGATGTTACTTTGATCTTGTCGGTAAAACCACAAGACTTTCCTGGTCAAGCCCATACCCGTAAATAGTCGGCATAAGCCTTTGGCAACTTGGGTGGTGCAATCAGCGGTGGCTGACAACGGGCTAAAATTACGTTAACGCAATATTGGCCAACAATTATACATTATTTCATAAAATGGCTGGGGTTCTGATTTTAAAAACAGCACCATCCATGATAAATTTTCTCTATCCTGATTAAGCAGTTAAAATACATGCCATAACTAACGGAGCTTTCAGGCATAGCAGACTGGTTTCAGTTGGTTAGGCACATCCTTATAACCCTAATGCCCCTCCAAAGGAATAAAAAATATGAATAAAAAACTGACATCCATTGCCACAGCAGCCTTGCTTGTTTTAATCGCGGGCTGCTCCAGCATTGAGATTAAAGGCGTTGTTCGGGATAAACCCACAGGCAACCCGCTGTCTTCGGCAACGGTGAGCGTTGGCAAGGAAAGCACTTCCACCAATGCCATGGGTGCGTATAGCTTGGAAATTTCTGATACCAGCGAAGCAATGATCGTCAACGCCCCAGGCTACTACATGTATAGCAAGACGATAGGCCAAGACAAGATTAATGATATTGACTTAGTACCGCGCGATAGCGACCAATAACCGCCAGCGGCATACCTAACGCCATAAAACTAAAACCTCCGATGTTGCGCCACCAAAAGGGCGCACATCACCACCGAAAAGCTTAAGCACGACAAGCTCTTAGTCTTTTACCACCAACGGCGATTATCAATAATTGCGCTGTACAGAAAACTTCGCCAATAAGGTCAACGCTTGCTTATAATCAGAATCTGGCAAACAACCTAAGGCATCGATAGCTTTTTGGGCTTCTTCATCGGCACGTTGTTCGGTGTAGGCAATCGCTTGGGTGCGTTGGACAATGGCGTAAACGGCATTAAAGGCCTCGCGGTCGCCGTTTTTGATCGCGTCGATAATAATCTCGGCTTCGCTGGCCGTACCGTTTTGGATGGCGTAAATCAAGGGCAAAGTTGGTTTGCCCTCCGCCAAATCATCGCCGAGATTTTTGCCCAAATCGTCCTGGTTGGCTTTGTAATCCAGCGCATCATCAATCAATTGGAAGGCAATCCCCAAATGCTGACCGTAGCGTGCCAAATTTTCCTCAACATCGGTATCGGCTCCGGCAATTAGCGCCCCTAAGCGAGTGGCAGCACTGAACAGAATAGCGGTTTTGCGGGCTATCACTTCCAGATATTTGGCTTCGGTAGTTTCAGGGTTGTTGCAATTGAGCAATTGCAGCACTTCGCCTTCGGCAATCGCAGTGGTGGTTTTTGACAGGATTTCCATCACCCGCAAATTGCCAGTGCGCACCATCATTTCAAACGCACTTGAATACAGATAATCCCCGACCAAAACGCTGGCGGCGTTACCCCATACGGCATTGGCGGATTCTTTGCCGCGCCTTAAATCAGATTCGTCCACAACATCATCATGCAGCAAGGTGGCGGTATGGATAAACTCAATCACAGCGGCAAGGATGAGATGATTGTCACTTACTCCACCCAGCGCTTTGGCGGCTAATAACAACAACATGGGACGCAAACGCTTGCCGCCATTGCCGACAATGTAATGCCCCATTTGATTGATTAGCACCACATCGGAGCTTAGTTCATTAATAATGAGCTGGTCAACGGCTTTGGCTTCGGTATCCGTTAAGTTTTTGATGGAATCAAAGTCTATAGGGGTCGATACATTCGAAGGGGAGTGTGCGTTCGCTGCCATTTATTGATTGCTATAAGTATAAGGTTTTGATGTATTTCATAGTATTGGCTATGAAAGGCCTAGGTTAGCAGGGCATTATAACCCAATAGTATCTTAATCGAGTATGTCCCGTTAACCGGATTTATTTTCAGGCTGTTACGGCAGAGTGTTGACAGCAACCGTTAGCTTAAAAAAAGCCTGACAAAGCGTGCCGCTTTGTCAGGCTTTTAAGGGGTAACAAGTGCAAGCTTATTCGGCAGTGCCGCCAACCGCCGCCAACATAGGTGCCAATTCGCCTTTTTTATACAAATCGACCACGATGTCGCAACCGCCGACCAATTCGCCATTGACATACAATTGCGGATAAGTTGGCCAGCTTGAATAGTCTTTCAAGGCTTCACGCAATTCGGGGTCTTCAAAAATATTGACGTACATGTATTTCGCCCGGCACAAATCCAGCACATGCACGGTTTGCCCGGAAAAACCGCATTGAGGGAAATCGGGAGTGCCTTTCATGTACAACACGACCGGATTATTCTCAAGCTGATCCTTAATTCTTTCTATCACGTTCATAGTAAACATCACTCATTAGGTTAAATAAATACAAATACCTAGCGATTTTATCAAGATTGCGCCACTTAAAAAAGCAAATATTAACAGCAGCTCTTGCTTAGGGGTAAATTGAAACTTATAATCGACCATTTTTTTATCGGGTAACACAACCCTTGTTTTCTGGATAGGCAAACCTTATGACCAGCCACATTATGCCAACTTACGGACGTTTAGCGGTCGCTTTCGAGCGCGGAGAAGGTGCTTGGTTATGGGATAACCATAACCAGCGCTACCTGGATGCACTCTCCGGCATCGCCGTGTGCAGCTTAGGCCATGCGCATCCTGCCGTCCATAAAGCCTTATGCGAGCAAAGCCAAAAATTGCTGCATACCTCCAATATCTACGGTATTGCCGTGCAAGAACAATTGGCGGATAGGCTGATTGAAAAAAGCGGCATGGACAATGTGTTTTTCAGTAACTCAGGGGCGGAAGCCAATGAGGCGGCGATCAAACTGGCACGTAAATATGGTCATGGCTTAGGAATTGACAAGCCTATGATTATTGTCATGGAAAAAAGTTTCCACGGACGGACGCTGGCGACCTTAAGCGCGACTGGCAACACCAAAATCCAACAGGGTTTTGCGCCGCTGGTCGAAGGCTTTATCCGTGTGCCTTACAACGATGTCGGCGCGGTGCAACAGGCGATTAGCCAAAACGATAATGTTGTCGCCATTTTGGTAGAACCTATCCAAGGTGAAGGGGGCGTAAATATTCCAGCCGCCGACTACCTTAACCAATTACGGGCATTGTGCGATGAACACCACCTGTTGCTCATGCTGGATGAAATCCAGACCGGCATAGGCCGTACCGGACAATTTTTGGCTTACCAACATAACGCCATCTTGCCGGATGTCTGTACCTTGGCCAAAGCCTTGGGCAACGGCGTACCAATAGGCGCTTGTCTAGCACGGGGCAAAGCCGCACAGGTACTGACCGCTGGCAGCCACGGCTCGACTTTTGGCGGCAATCCTTTGGCCTGTAGCGCCGCGTTGGCGGTGTTGGCGACACTGGATGCCGATAATTTGATCGAAGCCGCCGCCCGCAAAGGCCAAGCCATCCACCAAGGCTTCAGCGCACGCCTGCAAGGCCAACCCCATATCGTTGATATTCGCCATAAAGGCATGATGATCGGCATAGAGCTAGACAGCCCGTGCGCGGAATTGGTCGGGCAAGCCCTACAAGCGGGCCTGCTGATCAACGTCACTAACGAGCGCACCATCCGCCTGTTGCCGCCGCTGATTATGGACGAGGCGCAAATCCAGTTGCTTATTGACACTTTATCACCACTTATCTTAGCGTTTACCGCACAGTTGTAGGTAGTCCTTCATGAATCCCAGACACTTTATCAGCCTGCTCGATGTTTCCAGTGACGAATTACGCGCCCTCATCCACCGCGCCATCGCCCTGAAAAACCACCGCGACGTTGATTATCAACCCTTAAAAGGGCAGGTCATGGCGATGATCTTTGAAAAATCATCGACCCGCACCCGTATTTCCTTTGAAGCGGGGATGAGCCATTTTGGCGGTAGCGCCCTGTTTTTGTCGCCGCGTGACACCCAATTAGGTCGCGGCGAACCGTTGCGCGACAGTGCTAAAGTCATCTCCAGCATGGTCGATTGCATCATGCTGCGCACCGACAAACACCAAACCGTGACCACGTTTGCCGAGCATTCCCGCGTTCCGGTAATTAACGGCTTGACTGACCAGCAACACCCTTGCCAATTACTGGCCGACATCCATACTTTTTTTGAATTGCGCGGCGACATCCAAGGCAAAACCGTGGCCTGGATCGGTGATGGCAACAATATGTGCCACTCGTACATCCACGCGGCCATGATTTTAGACTTTACCCTGCACATTGCCTGTCCGGTCGGTTACGAACCCGCCGCTGACATTGTCGCCGCCGCAGGTGCGCGGGTGGAATTCTTTCCAGATACCGTCGCCGCTGCCCAAAATGCCGATTTGGTGGTGACTGATGTCTGGGCGAGCATGGGGCAAGAAGAAGAGCAAAAACAACGCGAAATAGCCTTTAAAAACTATCAAGTGGATGCAAAAGTCATGGCGGCGGCACATCCTGATGCGTTGTTCATGCACTGTTTGCCCGCCCATCGTGGCGAAGAAGTCAGCGCTGACGTGATTGACGGCCCACAAAGCGTAGTTTTTCAAGAAGCCGAAAACCGCTTACATGCCCAAAAAGCGTTACTAGAATTTCTTCTCTGTGGCAAATGACGTTAAAATCCGTCTATTAGACGGCTAACTGTAGGGATTTTCCGTGAACAAAAGACTCTTTGCGCTTGTTACCATTGTGCTTGCCTCAGGACTGGCGCAAGCCGAAACCGTGTATGTCACAGACAATCTCAATTTATCGATCAAGAGCGCACCGGATAATGACGCGAAAGTCATTAAACTGCTGCCGACAGGCACGCCGCTCACCGTAACGGGGGCCAAAACCAAATCCGGCTTTACCCCCGTGCGCATGGAAGATGGCACCGAGGGTTTCATCCAAACCCGCCACACCCAAAAAGAGCCACCCGCCCGCGATCAGATAGAAACCAACCAAAGAACCCTCAAATCCTTACAGTCGGAAAACCTGTCCTTAAAAGCCGAGCTGAGAATCGCCAAAGAAGCCATCACCCCCGGCACGTCGCTGGAAAAATCCTTGGCCTTAGAACGCGACAAATTAAAACTGGAACTGGGCGAGCTAAAACAATCGGCGGCAGGTGTTGTCCAATTAAAAAATGAGCGTGACGAACTGCAAGAGCGCGTGGTCAATGCCGAGCGCAAACTCGAACAATTAGAGCGCGAAAATGCCAGCCTAAAAAACACCAGCGAACAAGATTGGTTTTTATACGGCGGTATCTTAGTCTTTTTCAGCGTTATCTTAGGCTTTGTCTTGCCTAAACTGGGCTGGCGGCGCAAACGTAGCTGGGATATGTACTAACATTTAAACTAAGCGGCAAAACCATCATGTAAGGCCCAAAACCTACCGGCCCTTGACGCTTCCCCTACCTACGCCCCCTATCCCAAAGCCGCAACCGCTTAACGGCATCAAAAACCCTTATTTACCCATTCCACTTACTACTACCTAAAGGAATTGTTACATGGCCCACTCAGACGAAACCTCTCCCAACACCCGCAGCTTCTCCTCCTTAGTCGTGGACGGCATGGAACGCGCCCCTAGCCGCGCCATGCTGCACGCGGTCGGCTTTAGCAACGATGATTTCAAAAAGCCACAAATCGGCATTGCCTCCACCTGGAGCATGGTCACACCCTGCAACATGCACATCAACAAACTGGCCGATGATGCGGCGACAGGGGTCAACAACGCCAATGGCAAGGCCGTTATTTTTAACACTATCACCATCTCTGACGGCATCTCAATGGGTACCGAAGGCATGAAATACTCGCTGGTGTCACGCGAAGTCATCGCCGACTCCATAGAAACCGTAGTCGGTTGCCAAGGTTTTGACGGCGTGGTCGCCATCGGTGGCTGCGACAAAAACATGCCCGGTTGCATGATCGCCATTTCCCGCCTCAACCGTCCGGCGATTTTCGTCTACGGCGGCACTATCATGCCCGGTTGCCACAAAGATAAAAAACTCGATGTCGTGTCCGTATTTGAAGCGGTCGGCGCGCGGGCCAACAACAAAATCGACGATGCCGAACTGGCACAAATCGAAGCCAAAGCCATCCCTGGCGCGGGTTCTTGCGGCGGTATGTATACCGCCAACACCATGGCCTCCGCCATTGAAGCCCTAGGCATGAGTCTACCTAACAGCTCGGCACAAGCCGCCATTTCCAACGACAAACGCCTAGACTGCGAACGTGCGGGCGCGGCGGTATTGGAATTACTGAAAAAAGGCATCAAACCCAGCGACATCATGACCAAAGCCGCCTTTGAAAACGCCATCACCGTGGTCATCACCCTCGGCGGCTCCACCAACGCCGTGCTGCATATCTTAGCTATGGCCAACGCCGCCAAAGTGGACATCACTCTGGACGATTTTACCCGTATCGGCAAACACGTGCCTTTGTTGGCGGACTTAAAACCCAGTGGCCGCTACCAAATGGCCGAACTGATTGAAATCGGCGGTATCCAACCGTTGATGAAAGTCTTACTGGAAGCCGGCCTGTTGCACGGCGACTGCCTGACCGTCACCGGCAAAACCTTGGCGGAAAACCTCGCCGAAGTCGCCCCGTACCCCGACGGTCAAGACATGATCCATGACTTAAGCAACCCGATCAAAAAAGACAGCCACTTGGTGGTACTGTATGGCAACCTCGCCCCCGAAGGCGCGGTGGCGAAAATCACTGGTAAAGAAGGCCTGTGCTTTACGGGTACGGCAAAAGTGTTTGATGCCGAAGAACAAGCCCTGCAAAGCATCCTGAACGGCGATATTGTCAAAGGCGATGTCATTGTTATCCGTTACGAAGGCCCCAAAGGCGGCCCAGGGATGCGCGAAATGCTCTCCCCCACCTCCGCCATCATGGGCAAAGGCTTAGGCAAAGAAGTGGCCTTAATCACTGACGGACGTTTTTCCGGCGGCACCCACGGTTTCGTAGTCGGCCACATCACCCCCGAAGCCTACGTCGGCGGCCCCTTAGCCATCATCGAAAACGGCGACACCATCACCATTGATGCCGAAAACAACGCCTTGACCCTGCACATCAACGAACACGAAATGGCGCGGCGCATGGACAAGTGGCAACAACCCGCCCCCCGTTATACGCGTGGTGTTTTGGCTAAGTATGCCAAGCTGGTTAACTCGGCTTCTTTGGGGGCGGTTACGGATAACTAGGACGGGATGGGTAAAAGCCCATTGCCATAATCCTAAAAATCCTACTCAATCATCTGTAATTTTAAGACATTAACCGCGAAAGGCACGAAGTTTACCAAGGTGTTTCGGTAAAACTTCGTGTCCTTTACGGTCAATAAGTAGATGTGCATAAATTTCTTAACATTTTTAAGAAGAGGCCGTCATTCCGGCAGGGATTGCCGGAATCCATGAGCCATGGAAGGCTATCTGTATGGGTGCACATCCCTGTAATCTGGATTCGCTAACGCGGTCTAACGGCTCCGGCAATCCCGGCCGGAATGACGATGCTTCTTTAATTTTACAGTGAAAATATAGGGCGTTAGTTCTGCAAAAAATTTTGTTAAAAAACTTTTTCACACCGAATTAACATCCCCATCCCCATGGCACTAAGCTAACATCAAAAATAGGCGTTTATACAAACCCACTTCGGGTATGCTATGATTTAAGCCTTAATTTTCAGCTGGAAAATCCTACCGCACATGATCCGTCAACTGCATATCAACAATTACAAATCCCTGTTTGACCTGACGTTGGAAGTCGGACGTTTTAATGTGCTTATCGGCGAAAACGGTTGCGGGAAAAGTAATGTATTGGAAGCGATTGCTTTAGCGGGGGCGGCAGCGGCTGATAAACTGGATAATGAGTTTTTGGCATCCAGAGGGATACGGGTAACTGAGCCGCAATTAATGCGGTCGGCATTTGCTGATGCAGAGGAAAAATCGAATAAACCTATACGAATTGATGTAAATTTTCAAAAACCAGATATATTAGAAAAATATACTTTAGCAAATGATAACCAGCCTTATTCCAAATGGGAATGGCAAGAATCTGAGTTAATTTCTGACTGGGAAATTAAAACAATGTTATCAAGTGAACTTCAAAAATTTGAACAGGATATTCAAAATCTTGAAGATGATGTTTCAAAAGCTGAAATTGAGGATAAAGATAAAGATAAAGATAAAGATAAATTCTTTTTGAGATCCTTACTGTTACGTAGTCAAAACTCACTTGATGATTTAAAAAAAAAAATATTAGCTGAGACTGCAAAATTATTGGATATAAACGAAGATGATGCCAAAAAATATCTTGAACACAGTGTTTCCACAGAAAGCAAACAAGACCAACTAAAAAACTTCCTAATCTATTCCCCTGAAAATACCGCCCTAAGAAACTTCACAAAAGAAGGCCAAATTGAGCCATTAGGCATTAATGGTGAAGGCTTGCTGAAACTGTTAAAAGTCATCCAAAGCAAATCACCCGAACAGCGCGAAGAAATCCACACGTCCTTACAGCTTTTTGATTGGTATGACAGGCTCGACATACCGCAAGGCTTATCATCCCACGAAGATAAAGTCACCATCACCGACCGTTATTTAAGCACCGATTTTGACCAACGCAGTGCTAATGAAGGCTTTTTATTTGTGCTGTTTTATATTGCCCTGATGGTGTCGGACGATACTCCGAAAATTTTCGCAATTGATAATATTGATGTCGCGCTTAACCCCAAGCTGTGTACCAAACTGATTAAAGAATTGGTACGGTTGGCGAAAAAATACGATAAGCAGGTGTTTGTCACCACCCACAACCCCGCGATTTTGGACGGCATTGATTTGGGTGATGAAGAACAACGCTTATTGGTGGTGTCGCGTAACAAACAAGGCCACACCCGTTTCAAACGGATAGATTTAAAAGACAAGCCCGTATCGGCAAGCGGTGAAGATTTGAAATTATCAGAAGCCTTCCTGCGCGGCTATTTAGGCGGCTTGCCGAAAGGGTTTTAAGTCGATGCTATTTGGCTTGGCCTGTGAAGGCGTGACTGATCAGATCACGATTGAAAACATTTTATGCGGATATTTTGGCAATCCAGACTTGGATGAGGCAATAACCTGGCTACAACCGCCTTTTGACGAAACCACTCAAAAACAAAAAGCAGGAGAAATTGGCGGTTGGACAGGATTGCTTAACCATTATTTGGGTAGCCAGCGGTTTCGTGACGACGTGCTTAATCATCAATTCATTATCATTCAGGTCGATACCGATATCGCTCCCGAAAAAGGCTTTGATGTCGCCCATTCAGACGAAAAAAACAACCTGCTTACTCCCGAAGCCTTAATCGACAAGGTGGTCACCAAGTTTATTGCTGTCATCGACAGCGGTGAGCAGGGTTTTTACCAGCAACAATCGGCAAAAATTATCTTTGCCATTAGCGTCCATACTTTAGAATGCTGGCTTTATGCCCACTATAATAAACAATCGCTCAGTAAGCCTAAGATTGTAGGCTGTTTTAAGGCTTTGTCTCACTCAGTGCAAACAATCGAAAACTTGCCAAAACCCGAAAAAACGTATCGCTGTTACGATAATCTTAGCCGCCCTTTTCTGACGCGAAAACACATTGATGCGGCAGTTGCAAAAGACCCCAGTTTCCGCGTGTTTATTGGGGAATTGGCTAAGATTGAAGAGCAAATCTTTCAACGTTGATCGGAATTATTTATCCACTGCGTTTGCCCAACAAAAGCTTAGCCAACACTGCCATTAAGTTAATGGCAACAAAACCAAACCCACTCCCCGCCTCATCAAAAACTCCCAAGGTGCTAAAGCATTTTGCACCATTTCGATGCCTTTTCCGCAACGCTTGCCGTTCACATCAGAAAAAATGCGCTATCCAGTTCACACTTTCTAAAAAACACCCAAAATAACCAAAAACATAAGCGATTGATGTAGCGGCTATTTTTGCCATTAAATATCAAATAGGTATTTTTATATATCAATAAAGGTAATAGTAACTAGCAATAATATAAATGAGTTGTTATCTTATGTCTAAACGCGATAACGACTTTCCATTTTTAACTTAACTACGCCCTAGTTACGCTTTTAAAAATAACGGCTTGCGGTGCTTTAGGGGGGATGTGCCGTTATCGCCGCCAAAAACGTGGAGTCCAGAACCCACTTAAAAAAACGGGGCGTAACCGAAAAGCCATACGAGTAGGGATAATCATACAGGTCAGTTTATGTCAGAATCAGTAGAAGAAAAAGCCGCAGCATCCCAAAGCATTAACGTATTGGTGATCATTGACACCGAGTATGTCAAAGCCAACTACCAGCCTAACTTGCCTTTAGACCCCAACAACCCTAAAGGCATCAACCACAGCAGCCAATTTATGATCGTTACCGGATCACGTGGCGTTATCAGTGGCCAAGGCACCGCCGACCTGAATTTCAAAGCCAACGTGGGTGATTATGTGGCTTTCACAGGCACGTCAATCTATGACAACTCCGATGATGCCGTCATCATTTACGGAATCAACTACTGGAGCGGTGCACACGTATTCAACACCTTTGTCTCCAACCAAATCAACAGACAACGTGCGGTTATGCCTAACACCAGCACCAACAACGGCTTGCCAGCCGTCCAAGCCTCCCTCAACTTCAACAGCTTGGACTCAAAAGTCGGCTCATCGGGCACAGAAAACTTTTATGTCTACTTCGCCCTTTATACCTTGGCGGATGACGGACAAACCCAAAACCTGTATGGATACTACTATTGGGATCCTACCATCACGGTAGCTTAAGGCTAGGACATCAGCTAAGCCGCATCGCTTACGAGAGAGCGATGCGGTTTTACTGACCCCATAGACCTTCGCCATTTTCAAAATACCCACTCCCCCTATGATTAACAGGTTAGATGTTATGCCATCTACAAATAAAAACGCCATTCTCATGGTGATTAATACCGAATCTATCAAAGCCCGTTATGCACACCCCAGCAAAAATGCCAGCAAGCCGACGTTTATAGACAATAGCGGCCAATTTATGCTCAGTAGCGGAGTAGGCTCTATAAGCGACGCTCCAGTAGGCCCCGACCTAACGTTTTTGGCCAACAAAGGTGAGGATGTATCATTTCGGGCCGTCTCCATCTATGGCAATTCCGATGATGCTGTGATCTTGTACGGGATGAAATACTGTTCGGGCGATAAAGTATTTAAGGCGTTCAAATCCCATTTAGTAGCCCTAGAAGGTGCGGCGGAGCCAAACAATGGTTCCAACAATGGTTTGCCTGCGGTCTTGACAGGCATGAACTTCGCCAGTTTAGATACGAAAGTGGCACTGTCCGGTATAGAAAACGTGTATATTAATTTCGCCCTCTATAGCTTGGCCGATGACGGACAAGCCCAACAACTGTACGGATACTTCCAGTGGGAATCCACTATCGGTGTCAATGCCCGACAGGCTTAATGCGTAGGTAGCCCATAAACTACGGATATTTCATTCCGTAGTTATTACGGGCATTTGTATGGATTTTGCCTCAAGGACAATGGTATCGCCGGATTGGATTTCCAATTCCAAACGATAGCTCCCATCATCAAGCCGAATGGGGCCGTATACGTTGTTTACCGACACACTCTCCCCCCATTCGTCATATTTTGGAATAATCAACCGGGTCAAGCCTTCGGCACTTAAGCAAACATGCCCCAGCTTATAACTGATAAAAGTCAGGGTGACTATGCCCTTCTTCCATTCAACGAAAATTGAAACCAACGTCCAGTCGTGCATAATTAGCAACCTACAAAAAAATAATCCCCATAACCACCCCCTCCCTTTTTTCAATGCCATTGTCCATGTGCAAATTTGCCGTTTTAGGGTAGATATTACTCTGGAAAGTGGTAATTTCATCACATTAGAATCAATAACTTATCGCTTATAGTTATCTGCGTCAAAACATTGGGTTTTGGCGCTTGCTTAAAGTGCTATCCGCACTACAGCAATTTATACTATCTACGAGGAAGCGATCATGAAAAAAACTATCAACCCCACTTTGAGTTTGCTGACAATTGCCATTAGCAGCCTGACCTTGTGCGCACCTGAATTTGCCCAGGCCGCCCCTATCACGTTCAACCCTAAGGTGGACTATAACACGGGCGCGGTTCCGATTGCCTTAGCGAGCGCCGATGTCAACAAAGATGGCAAAGCTGATCTAGTCACTGCCAATATCGGTGCCAATACCGTCAGTGTTTTGCTCGGTAACGGCACAGGAACATTCTTGCCCAAAACCGATTATGCGGCGGGCGGCAACGCCAATGACGTGGTGATTGGCGATCTCAACCGTGACAGCAAACTCGACTTAATCACCGCCAACTATAACGATAACACTATCAGCGTTTTGCTGGGCAATGGCGATGGTACGTTTCAACCTAAGCACGATTATAGCGTCGGAACCAACCCTTACGCCTTGGCTATGGCTGATGTCAACCGTGACGGCAAACCGGATGTGTCAGTGGTCAATGCAGGCGGCAACTCAGTCAGTGTCCTTTTAGGTACGGGTACTGGGGCTTTTGCGTCCAAAGCCGATTTTATAGTCGGTTCTTTCCCGCAGTCCGTGGTGGTCAGCGATGTTAACCGTGATGGCAAGGCCGATTTAATCACCGCAAACTATACCAGCAATACCGTTAGCGTCCTCTTAGGCAAAGGTAATGGCACGTTTAATTTTAAGGTCGATTACTCAACAGGCGCCCGTCCGTTTTTAGTGGCGGTGGACGATGTCAACCTTGATGGCAAGCCGGATTTGGTAACGCCTAATGCCAACGACAATACCGTCAGTATTTTGCTGGGCAACGGTAACGGCACGTTTAAGACCAAAACGGATTATGGCACAGGCACTGATCCCTCTGCGGTGATAGTGGCGGATATTGACCGCAACGGTAAGCCTGACCTAGTGGTCGCCAATGGCGGTAGCGACACCATCAGCGTCTTAGCAGGTAAAGGCAATGGCGTTTTTCTTACCAAAACGGACTATGCCGCTGGAGACAATCCCGGTGCTTTGGCCGCGACCGATGTGAGCGGGGATGGCAGATTGGATGTCATGGTCGCCAACCTCAATGACAGCACCGTCAGCGTTTTGGTCAATACCACACCGTAAATTGGCTTTAAACAAGGGAGTCGGCGCGATAAATCCCTCATAGTCCTGTTTACTCCCCAAGCGAGCACAAACGCCTATGCAAGCAGTCCGCACCTAATAAAGATGGACGCTGGTTTGTTAAACAAAAGCTCTGCTTAATGGCGGGGCTTTTTTATGCGCGTGGTATAAAAACCTATACTAACCGCCCTTACTATCCAGTTAAGAGTGAATAAATAACGAAAAAATTCCCTCCACCAACACTTTAACGGTAAAATCGGCGTTTTTATTTTTGTTAATGGAGCAACAGCCCAATGGGTAGAGCCTATCAAAACCGTAAAGTGTCCATGGCTAAAACGTCTGATGCCAAGGCAAAAGTCTACAGCAAATATGGTCGGGAACTTTATGTGTGCGCCAAAGCCGGGGGTGTTGACCCGGATGGCAATTTAGCGTTACGCGGGCTGATTGAGCGGGCCAAGAAAAACCAAGTACCGACCCATGTCATCGAAAAAGCCCTAGATAAAGCCAAAGGCAGCGGCGGCGAAGATTTTGCGCCCGCCCGTTACGAAGGCTTTGGCCCGGGTGGCTGTATGGTCATTGTCGATTGTTTGACCGACAACCCTAACCGTACGTTTAATGATGTGCGCCAATGCTTTACCAAGACCAAAAGCAAGATCGGCATCCAAGGCGCGGTTAGCCATACCTTTGACCATACCTGCATTTTGGTGTTTAAGCATGATGACGAAGACACGGTACTGGAGGCCTTGCTCAGCGCCGATGTCGATGTCAGCGATGTTGAAAGCGAGGAGGGCAATATCACCGTATTTGCCCCGCCAGGCGATTATTTTAAGGCTAAACAGGCCTTGGCGGATGGCTTAGGTGTCAATGACTTTGAGGTTGATGAAATCCAATTTATCCCCAAAGCCAGCACGGCCCTGGCGGGCGATGACGTGGTGATGTTTGAAAAATTTTTGGACATGCTCAATGAACTCGATGATGTGCAAAACATTTATCACGATGCCGAGTATTGATGCCCTGCTGGTTGGGCGCTGAACGCTCGATAATAAACCCTGTCCGGCGTGTCTTTACGCCGGATGCTTACCTGTAACCGGACAAAGTACCATGAGCTATAAAACCCGTTTAATAAAAATGGCGATAAAATGGACACCCACTAGCTTGATTTTATGGGTTGCCAATATTGCCCTTAAGGGCATTGCCCAAATGACTGCGTTTGAGTTCGATCTTGACGCGCGAAAAGTGTATGTGCAACTGACGCTAGCCGGTGAGGCTGAAGCGATTGAAGTATCACTGGATGGTTTCACCTTTGCAAGTGATGGGCAAACCTGCCAAGTCAGCCTGCTACAAGCGCAATCAAACCGCTTGTGGCTGGATAATATACTGGCGCGTGTAACCGGGAAAGTGTGGACAGTGCCAGTACCGCCACAATTGGCTCCGCATATTGGCTTGGTTGTAGACCTGTTCAAAGTCGAGACCCCAGCGCAAGCGGTGGCCGAAAGCTAACAGCCAAGCGGCTAACAACGCTCCAGCGTCCGGCAACGCCTAGGCATTGCCATCGACTTGAAACCGGACACTTGCCGGAGCGCTTTCCGATAGCCTCTGCTTAAGGGGCTACGTCAAGCTTGCCATACAGCCCGTTGACTTCATCGTTAGGGCCGGCGCTAAAAAATAAGCTGTTGGTGTTTTGCCCCAACACGCCGTTACCGAACGCCAAATCCCACAAGCCATCAATCTTGATTTTTTTATCGTTGGCATCCAGCAAGGGTGCTGGCTTGACCGAATTGTCCAACGCAAAGGCATGGATAGTGCCATCACCAAAATTGCCGACCAATATCTTATTGCTATTCACGCCAAAATTGGCGGGGGCTAAGGTCACCGCCCACGGTGCGTTTAAAACGCCAGTGCTGGCAAAGCGTTTCACTAAACAGCCATTAGCATCAAACACACGCACATAACCCAAACCTGGGCCTGCGACATCATCTTCTTTGTTCGCATCTTGTTTGGCATACGTCACATACAACGCGCCGCCGATATTATGAATGCCAAATGGGGCAAATCCGGTCGGAATGGTGGCATCGGCAAAATTACAGCCTAAGGTCTTCTTAGCATCGACCCACGTAAAAGTGCTGTCAAACACTTGTATCTTGGCGTTATGAAAATCGGTGGCGTACAGATAATGCGCCGAGCCATTGGCCGCTAAAGCCAAGCCCTTGTAAATTGGATTGGGGGAAGGTATCGTGCCGCCGATAAGTTTGGCGTTAAGAAAATCTACCTTAGGATTCCAAGCCGCCAACGTACCATCTTCATTAGCGAAAATAAAAGCCGCTGGATTGCCGGGCGTAACCGTGAAATCTTGGCTAGAATTGAACACAATACCGGTCGGACTACCCACCGCCCCCGCCGCACCCGGCACGTTAATCAGCGGTAAGCCGACAATCGATGCGCCTTGACCATCGTAAAGGGTGCTGGTGCCGCTGTGGTTATTGGCAACCCAGATCGCCCCGTTAGGGTTAAAAGCCAAGCCCCAGGCATTTTGGAGATTGGCATCGGTGTGCAGGGCGACACCTGGCACATTGGAAACCAAATTGCTGGCTTTATAATGAAGCGGAGGGGCGGCCTGTGCAGCCATGTTAACGCCACACAATAAGCAAGCGGCAGCTAACGTCTTCAGTGGGAAAAGCATAAGGGAAGTAGGTTTGTTCATGATGGTTGTCCTCAACAATAGGGTGGAAGATGGCTTTAATGCGGGTATCAAAGCCCTAGCCGCCACGGACGGCCTAATTGGCAAACGTCGCGTAACAGCCGTATATCCTCGCCCGTACCGCAAAGGTTCAACAGGAGGGAAATTTTTTGCTTACTGACAAACGAAAACTAAAGGACTAACATTAAGACTCTAATAACTATCCAATCCCTTTGAACCTTTCTTGCGCAGATCGGAATATACCCCATTGGAGCGATAGCCACCCGCCAACCCGCCTAATCGCCAATGGGGCTAAAATGACTGCATGTTAACCAGACCTTAAACCCATGTGGATTAATTTACTTAATAAGCGCGGCACTATGGTATTAGACAACCTAGCCAAGGCCTGTTACCTTGGGCTAGGCTTGCTGCTGGCCGGCCCTGCCGGTGCCGATTGGCATGGCAAACTGAGTTTTCTTAGCGACTATGTTTATCGAGGCTACAGCAAAAGCCGAGGCAATCCGGTTGTACAAGGCCAACTGGATTATCAGGCCGAAGCCGGTTGGTTTTTAGGCGCGGCACTCTCGCAAGCCAGCTTTGACGATCACGACTATCCCAACTATGCCACTGTCGAAGCCAAGCCGTTTGTGGGGATGCAATGGCCCTTAAGCACCGACTGGCAGGCGGAAGCGTCCGCGTATGGTTATCTTTACGACGGTGACGTGTTCGGCAAACCATCGGATTTTGGCGAGATCGCCGCCGCCTTGCATTATCAGGACAGCTTAAGCGGCAAAATTGCCGTGGCTCCCAGTGCTTACCAACGCCAAGCAACCGTTGATTATGAACTCAGCTACCGCCGCGATGTGACCGACAATTTCCAGCTATCGGCTGGGCTAGGCTTTTATCAGGCGAAAAACTTAGTGGGGAAAGAGTATTTGTACTGGAATCTGGGCGGCTCTTGGTTTTTAAACCGCCATCTAGTCATCGATTTACGTTATGTCGATGTCCAGTTAAACGGCAATTATGCCGATGGCTGGCGTTATGGCGTCTTCCAACCCCGACTATTGAGCAACCATCTGTTGCTGTCGGTAAGTGTGGGGTTTTAAAACTTTTTATCAGCGATTGAACCTTTATAGGCGGACAAGGGATTCAAAAGCAACCCAACCGGATAAACGACCATGCTCCAGATTGTCCCTAGCCCAGCCAAATCCAGCCCCAGCCCCAACATATCGGCGGATAATCCCGCCGTGGCCGAACTTGCCCTGCTAGAGCGCATTATCAAAGGCGATATGCGGGCTTTTGAAGCCTT
>JACXTQ010000201.1 GCA_016919605.1 Methylovulum sp. | reverse complement strand
CTATCACCCAAGCGGACGCTTTCGCTTATGGCGCCGCCAGCACCACCATTGCCACCTTATTAGGCAGCAGTGGTGGGGCGCGTACCCGCAGCCAAATTTACCAGACTTGGCTGGATATGTCGCGGGATGCCATTTGCTCGTCGGCGCTAAAGCTGTTGACCACCACGGCGATGGGCGGCCATGAGGCCAGCGGTGATATTGTCTTTATCGAAAAAAGACCGACCATCCATAACGACCCGCACTTGTGCGCCTTGGTCGAAGAAATTTCCCGCGACCTTGCCCCGTTGCTGAACCGGCATATTTACGCCCTAGCCTATACCGGCGCGACCTTCGGTGACGCTTACGCGCGTATTTACAGCGACGCACGCGGCGTGGTGCATCTTAATTGTGACGAGATGCTACACCCCTCGCTGGTGCAGCCTTACGAGCGCGGCGGCAAAACCGTGGGCTATGCGGTCTATGTCGGTGAAAAGAATTTTGAGCGCCTAAACATCGCCCAATTGGCGCGGCTAAAAATGCCCCGTGTCCAGTGGGTGCCCCAATACGGCGTGGTCGAGAAAGCCATCCGCACCGCCCTGACCGAAGACAGCCTCGACAACCTGAACATGATGCCATCAATGGCCGGTGGCTCTTTGTTGTATGCTGCCGAAGCCTCTTACACCAACCTTAACAATACCCTGTTCGGTTTGGTGGCGCAACGCATGAACGCCTCGCTGGACCACCGCATTGTCGGCTTGCAAATGGAAGGCATGACCAAGCAACAGCAAGACGACTTCGGGCAAACGGTGGTGGACATGTTCAACAAGGTCAAGGCCACCGTCGCCGAGGCCGTGCAAAGCGGCAGGCCGATTGTCGAGTCGATCATATCCATTTTGCCGATGCACACCGAAAAGCAGTTGGTCAATTTGTCACAAGGCAACACCGCCACCCAAACCATCAGCATTGACGACGTGATGCTCCACGCCCGCCTGACCGCCTCGGCCTTGGGCGTGGATTTGTCTAACCTGGGTTTTTCCGATCAGGTCAAGGGTTGGATGGGTGCGGGCGGGCTGGCGCGGACATCGGCGCAGGCCGCCGAAAATTCGCGCATTATCCGCCGGGCAGCACGGGATTTTTGTAACGAGGTCATCGACATCCACACCTTAAAACGCTATGGCGTGGTGTTCCCCGAAGCCGAACGCCCGTGGGCGGTCAATTTTTACGGCTCGATAGCCGCCTTGGAAGCCGAGCAGCAAAAGACCACGGCGGACAAGATGAACGCCGCGCAAACCATCGTCCAAACCCTAAAAATGCTCAAAGACATGGGCGCGAGCGCTGAGATGATGGAGTCCATGCTCACCATCAACATGAGCCTAAACGCCGAGCAAGCCAAGCTGTTTGCGCACATCGCCACTAACCCGCAACCCGCACCCGAACAGGGGGATTAAGTTATGTCGCTGTTTAATGGCCTGTCGGACAGTATTTACCTGTCAACCAAAAACACCCGCACCTCCTTACTAAGCCAGTTAAGCGGGGGTATCCAAAATACGCTGAACGGGGGTATCCAAAATGTCTTGGGCGGCGGTATCCAAAGCGCGTTGGGCGGCGGAACCTTTGGGGCGGCGTTGGGGGCGATAGCGGCCAACCGCGTGTCAACTGCCGTGGGCGGCGTGCTTAACAACACGGTGGGATCAGGCACTTTGGGCAATATTTCCAAAGGGCTGGGTGTGGTCAATGACCTGCAATCGGGAAACTTTGACGAGGCGGGGCTAAAAATCCTCGACTCAGGGCTATTTGACAGCATCTTGTTTGGTGCGCACGGCTTCGCCTCACAGGCGCGTTACCTTTACACCAAAAACCCGTTGTTCGGCGGCATAACCCCGCTCGCCGCCAAAAACATCCTCGCCAAAATGCAGGGCGTTAACTTCGCCAAGAAAAACCTGTTCTTAATCAATGTCCGCAGCAATCTGTCCGGTGATGCCAGCGAAGTGTTCAACCTGTTCTGCACCGATGTCAGCTATAGCGCCCAAAGCCTCGCGGGCGAAAAGCGCAAAATCGGCAGTGCCTTCATTGATAGCGTCCACGCCAGCACCGCCACCGAGTTGCGCATGACCACCTTGGACAGCAAAGAGGGCTTTATCAAGCAATGGTTTAAAGAACACGCCGCCTTGGCGGCCCATCAGGACGGTACGGTCGGCGTACCCGATGATTACGCCATCAATATTAAAGTCGTTCATTCGGCCATCACCGATAACATACAGACGGTTCTAAACGGCTACACCGAACAGGGCTGGTTCCGCGCCGCCACCATTGAAACCACCCTAGGCCGCCGGAACGACGGTTTTGAGGAAATCACCATGACTTTCACCCAATTAGACACTTGCAGGGGCAATTGATGGCACAAGAACATAATAAAGGCGGCAAAACCTCCCATAAGAAAAAAGCCAAAATCAAACATGATCCGATACCTTATGTGCCATTGCCTCCGTTACCCGCAGACTCCGTGTTAGTGAAATTGCCCAAAAACTATCGCCATAGGGCAACGTTTGAGGGTATTCAAGGTGGACAGTTACTCGCCCAGGAAGGTTTTTACACGGATGAAGAAGCAGCGAAAATACGCGAGCTAAAATCTGGCGGCTCAAAAGACACATCCAATTCTAACGGCGGAATGCCAGCGGCAATCCAGCAAAAAATCATTGATGCCGCCAAAAAATATGGCCTAGATCCAATCATAGCACTAAAAACCGTCGCTATAGAATCAACAGGTGGCCCCAACGCCGTCAGTCCGACAGGGGCCATCGGTATCGGGCAAATTGTCGGTGGAACGGCTACGGAGATGGGTGTCAGGAATCGCTTCGATATTGATCAAAATATAGAGGCCATGATCAGGTATAACAAACAAAATATCGCCCGTCTGGAAGCTCTCAAATTACCCACCACCCCCGAAAACATCTATATGATGTACCAATTAGGGTCTACAGGGGGACGTGAAGTCATTGAAGCGGCGATGACCGGAAAACTTAAGTCACAGATGCCGGCCGATACCCAAAAGAATATGAGAAAAAATGTCGGCAAAAATAGCCCTACTGCGGCCGGTCATATTGAAGCCAACAAAAAAGCGATAGAGGAAAGTTATCAACGCCTTGTCGTGAATGCCACAGAAAGGGTTCCGATTGACCAAGAGGATTCGACAACGCAACCATCTACCGACAAAAACGCCCAGGCACAAAAAAAGGATACCCCACCTCCCCAACCAGCCAAAGAGAAAAGCCCAACTACCTTATCGGACGACGAAAAGCCTGCACCCAAAAAAGCGGAGCCAGCCGCAACGCCATCATCCACCAAAACGGCTGATTTG
>JACXTQ010000200.1 GCA_016919605.1 Methylovulum sp. | reverse complement strand
GCTGACCAAGCCATTGCCTTGGCTATCGAATGTGAAGACGCGGCCCGCAACTTCCATCCTGAAATCAGCAACTCGGAAGGCGCTTCGGTCAACACCCATCAAGGTGTCCGTGTCTTAGGCAATACCTTAGGCTTTTTGCAAGGCTACGCCTCCACCCGCCATTCCTTAAGCTGCTCGGTGTTGGCACAACGGGGCGACAGTATGCAGCGCGATTACTGGTACACCGTCGCCAGAAATGCCCATAACTTAGAATCCGCCGCCAGCGTCGGTGCTAAAGCCGGTGAGCGCACCGTCCGCCGCCTAGAGGCTCGTAGCTTAAGCACACGCCAATGTCCGGTTCTGTACAGCGCAGAAGTCGCCACCGGCCTGTTAGGCTCGTTTATCGGCGCGATCAGCGGCGGTAACTTATACCGTAAATCCTCGTTTTTGCTGGATGCGCTGGACACACAAGTCTTCCCTGACTTTGTCCACATTTACGAACAGCCTTATTTATTGGGCGGCTTAGGCAGCGCCTCTTTTGACGGCGAAGGCGTGGCGACCCAAGCCCGTGATTTGGTCAGCGACGGCATCCTCCGTGGCTATGTATTAAGCACTTATTCAGCCCGCAAACTCGGCTTACAAAGCACCGGCAATTCGGGCGGCGTGCATAACCTGACCATCACCCCAGGCGGGCAAGATTTTGCCGCGCTGTTAAAACAAATGGACACCGGCTTATTAGTCACCGAATTGATGGGCCAAGGCGTAAACATGGTCACAGGCGACTACTCACGCGGAGCGGCGGGCTTTTGGGTAGAAAACGGTATCATCCAATATCCGGTGGAAGAAATCACCATCGCCGGTAATCTTAAGGACATGTTTAAACAGATAGTCGCCATCGGTAACGATGTCGATTATCGCGGCAACATTCGCACAGGCTCGATATTGCTGGAGAAAATGTCCATTGCCGGAGAGTGATGACGGGGTTATCCTCATGAAGGACGGGCAGTGTTTGCGGTTGCGCCTTTCGTGAGGATAGCTTTTTAAACAACATCCGCTTAAGCATGTCAAAACGGGGGCAACTATGCCAATGAACGGGGCGTGGATTAGTGAAGAAGAGTATTTGGCGGCTGAATTAATCAGCGACATCCGCCATGAATATATGGATGGGGCAATCTATGCGATGGCAGAGGCCAGCCGAAACCATGAAAAGATTGTCGGCACTCTCTACTGCCAATTGCGCAACCATTTACATGCGACAGCGAGTGAAACATTTGCCTCCAACTTAAAAATCAAAATCGGCAATAAATTCTTTTACCCCGATGCTATGGTGGTCTGCGATGAGCAAACCGCAAATGACTACTACACCGAAGCGCCCACGCTCATTGTCGAAGTGCTGTCAAAATCCTCGCGGCGCATGGATGAAACCACCAAACGCAACGCCTACCAAAGCCTGCCCAGCTTGCAGGAATATGTGCTGATTGAGCAAGACTTTGTCGATGTGGAAGTCTGCCGGAAAAGCGCGGGCTGGGTGTCCCAGCATTATTTCTGGGGCGATACCGTAGACTTTGAAGCGATAGGCCTGACCCTAACGGTGGCGGAGATTTATGAACGGGTTGATAATGATGAAGTGCGCGGGCTATTGGCGGCGGAGTAGATTATGGCTTGGCTTTATGCCGTTGCCCTGATAGTTAAACCTTAACCGCTTGGACTTCTTGCCATAATGCTTCCAATAATAGCCGGAAGGCTGCATCTTCGGGTATTGGGTTGATATGGCTATCAGCCAACTCTCCTTCATAAATCTTCTGCCCCCCCCCCTAAGGTTAAGGCGACTTTTAAAACCTGTTCGCTATCTGCCGTCCGCCCTAATTAAGAATAGAGTGTAAGCTTGGTTGCCTAAAATGATGGCACGGTCGTTTGTTGCCACACCCGCCGCCTGTTCAAAATTATCCAGTACCCTCTCTAAAAGACTGCGCTTTTGTTCGGGGTTATCGGTAGCTTCTTTAGCCTACAGTAAAATATAAAAAACTTTAAATTCAATACCATGGAGACTATTTTTCAAACTGACATCCTGTGTTCGCCACTAAACCGCCGTAACAACTCGTCATACGCGGCGGTGCCTTCCTTTTTCATTCAATGCCATGACAACTAGTTTTTTCAAACTAGCATCCTGTGCGCCACTAAACCGCCGCAACAGCTCGTCATACGCGGCGATGCCTTCCTTATACCGTTGCAATCGGCTTAAGGTAACACCTTTGTTAAGCAGGGCGTTAGCGACCTGTTCCTGCAAGGCAAGTGCCTGTGCGTCACCAAACCGCCGCAACACCTCGTCATACGTGACGATGGCCTCTTCAGGCCGTTGCAATTGGCCTAGGGCAAAGCCTTTGCCAAATAGAGCATTAGCGACCCGTTCCTGCAAGGCAAGGGTCTGTGTGCCACCAAACCGCCGCAACACCTCGTCATACGTGGCGATGGCCTCTTCAGGCCGTTGCAATTGACCTAAGGCAACGCCTTTATTATATAAAGACTGTGCCACCAACTCTTGTTTGGGCAATTCTGTGGTATTGGCATGGTATTGCAGTATTTCATCAACTGTTGCCACCGATTTTTCCAAATCACTTGTAAAGTCATAAGCTGCCGCCAGATTAAATAGCAAGTTAATATCGATCTTATTTTTCTCCAAACCTTGCAAAGCCATAACTTTTACCCGTTGCCAATCCCCCCGCTGCATCGGTTCGGCCATTTGCTGCAAATAAAAATCGGCATCGACTTCGGCGACTTGCTGGATGGTTTCCGCCAAACGGCGATAAGGGGCATCGGAGCTGAACACATCGCCATCATCAACCAGCAAGCGGTCTTCAAAGGCCAATAAGGGATGGTAGGGGATGATTAAGGGGCTTCGGTTGTTATAAGCCCCCGCAAAATCGGTGCGGATAGCCTGCATTTTTTTGGCAAACGGGGTATCTTCCTCAGTCGGCATCACCGGCACAGGCGAGGCAACCAGTATGATTTTAGGGTGTAGCGGGGCGTTAGTGCGGATGGAATCAAATACGCGCTTGGCCCCTTTGATATTTTGCCCGTTTAAGTTGAACACCAAAACGATAATATCCGCCAGTTGATGGGTGGCAATACCGCCGATTTCCGACAGTCCGGTACGCGCATCAATAAACACATAATCCGGTTTAAAGCGGGCCATGATATGGCCGCGCAAATTTTCCAGAATTTTATAGCCGTCTTGTTGGGTGTAAAAATCATTCCAGGTTGTACCGTTGAGAAAGCTCAAATAACCCTGCTCTTTATCACGGCCTGCTGGCATTAGCCATATCGTGCCCTTGTCGTTGGCCTTGCCTTGGCATTCGTGGATGTAATCGTCCAGCTCGGCTGGCGGCCCGTGTTGTAAGCAGGTCGCCAAATATTCGGCAAAGCCTGCGGGGTTTTTTACGCGTTTTTTAGGTTGAAACGCATCAAAATGCAGTAAGCCAGGGGCTTCCAAATCAAGGTCTAATAAAACGATTTTTTTGCCTTTAGCCGCCAAAGCACGGGCGCAATTGGCCAAGGCTAAGGTACGCCCGACTCCGCCTTTATAGGAATAAAAGGTAACAAAACGGGTCAGTGCGTCAAGGTCGGCGGCAGGGGCGGCTATCATGCTGATAGGGCTAATGGAAATGCCTCTTTTAGAGATGGCATCTTAGGAGATGCGCCGAACTCTTTCTGACGGCGTTTATCAATATAAAGAAACTCCCTCGCTGGTTTAGGCACTATGTCCTCTTGCTCGATTAATTTCAGTGGAGCTATGCTCGCTAAGGCTTCTTGACCCAACACCGATAAATACAGTTCGTGGTGTTTGCCACGTTTAAGCCGATAAATTAATCCGGCGGTTTCCAGTTTTTTTAATTCATTGGCGATATGATTAGGTTTTTTAGAACACTTTTCCGCGAGTTCGCCAGGCGTAATGCCCGCTTGGCTTTGGATATGCTTCATCAATAAACCAGTCACCGTAGAAGGCAACGCCAAGCGCAATTGCGCCAAGGGGTTGCCGCTGGCCAAGGCTAAGGTCAAGACATCGCCCAATGTCCGCCAACGGTCGCCCGGTTTGCCAGTGTCGTCAAAATGGTCGGCTAAGGCCGATAAATCGGCACAACAAGCCCGTATTGCCTGCATGGCGGCGGCATCTTGCTCCAATAATGCAGTGGTCGCGACGGTGGTCAGCCAAGCTTTTTCACGGCGTATAGCAACACCGTCTTCGCGTTGCAAGGCTTGTTTGTAGCTATTGCAGTGTTCGGCCAGCTTGTCCATAGTTCACTCCGTATCAAACTAATATATGAATTGATTGCTTTATCTTACTGTTAGTTCACTTCTATGGCAATGTTTGCTGTGAATAAAAAATCGGCGGATTCTGTTAATGTCAATAGGCCATTTTTACTGGGGATATACGCCAACACCGCCTTGCCGTCCTTTTTGGCGTTACAAACCAACACGGTAGACCCCCAAACATTGCCTGCATTCCGACAACGGTCTTCAAAACGACTTAAGCCTGAGGACATGGCGGGTACAAAAAACACATCAACAGGCAAAGCTTGCCACTGCTTATCATGCAGAAAATCCAGGCAGATTGCCGTGGCGATGTTGCCCAAGGCGCTCTGGCGTATTTTTAAGTGCAATGCGGTGTCGGTCGGCTCGAACGCGGGGGCGGTAATACCGAAGAAAGCGTGTGCTTCGTCTGCACTTAAATCAAAGGGCTGGCGTTTGTCCTGCTGCCATTCGCTGTCACCGATATGGTTAAGCACGGTGCAACGGTTGCTGTAAGTGTTGACTTGCTCAGGATTATCGGCATGGACATGGCGCGTACCGGCCACCACTAAGCGAATTTTCGGCTGAAAGGCGTTGTGTTGCTTTAGCCACTGGCTGATGTCGGCTTGTAGGGCGGCGGTCATGACCAATTCGGGAAACAGCAGGACATGCACGTCTTGTTGATAGGCAGCCGCCAACACTGCAACAACCCTCTCACGCAATGCCGCGTCAGATATTTTGCTGCCACAACACCAGAACGGAATTTTGTTTTCCAGTCCACGCGGATCATCGGCGGCACAAGCCCAGTCCATATCGTACTTATCCGCATAAGGAGATAAGCCAATCTTTAGGTTGTCGGTAAGGGTGTCAAACACATCACTACGGCACAGCTCCAATTCGGTTGACAATTCCAAGGCTTGCCAAGCGTGACGTAATTGTAAATCGCCGCTAGTACCTAAAGTATGGTCAGCTTTAAAGCGTTGTTTGCCATCGATTGCCTTGACAATCGGCGATTCTGTACGGCGTATCAACAGATAGCGCGAATTACTTACGGTTTTTTCAATATGGCCGTCCAATAACTGCGCGGATGGGCATTGCCAGAACCGCGTATCGATATGGAGCAAATAACCGTAAGCGGCCAAATAATCCGCATCGGTCAGTGAGGTTTTTTCTAAAAGGCCGTTAATGTCCTGTGGCTTTAACACAGCCTCTTGCAATTTTTCACTACGGCAGTGTTTGATGGCAATCGCCAAGCGCTGACTATCATTAACCACAAAACGCACATACACCGCACACCATTGCGCTAAGTCCTCGTCATTAAAACGTTCATCCATTAGATTATCCGCCTTGTTTTTTTATCGGGTCGCTGGGTAATATGCCTTATTTTGCGCTTACGCTACCATAGGTCATCGGTTTTGGCTACCTCAGCGCTGTGCTTGCTAATGTGGAGCTATTGCCGGACAGATAGCACCATTTTAAATACCCGCTCATTTGGCGGACGTTTGATTTTTGCTGATGTCACAACTGGATATTTCTATCTTTCCCTGCCCAGCAAACCTCGTCCATCATGATATGATAGCGGTTTATTTTACCGATAAATCACAGGACAAAGATGCACGTACTTTACACACAAGAGCTTTACCAAGCTCTGGAATATGCCAGGAGCATGGATCAGGAGAGCGGTAAGCGCCTGATGATCCAGCTTGAGATTGACCAGCCGATGTTTTTCCAAACCATTTTCAAAACGTTCCCGTCGATTATTGCCGAGCGCAATGAAGACATGGCGAATTTGTTTATGGATTTATGCTTTGACATCGCCTGTGTTTATAAAAAAGTGTTTGGCAACCTGCCCAAATACAAAGATGACCCGACGTGGATGGAAAGGCAAGCGGGGCTGCTCGATAAGGAGCTGAAGCCGTTGATGGAAGGCCGTTTTATCAATGACAAACGCAGCCAACGCATGAAGGAAGATTTTTTTAAGCCTAAGCCGGGCGAAGTGCAGCAAAACGCGTTATTGCAGTTTTTAAACGAAGGCGTTGATGATTTGGCAGCGGATAACCAAAATGACGAGAGCACGGTAGATTTGGCCAAAACCATGCTGTTTGTGGTGGTGCGTTTGTTTAATAATTTGTATTCAAAACCCACCCTGCAATAAACTATTGATAGGTTACGCGGCAGGGGGATTGGCCTTGCAGGCCGTAACTTTTAACACACTTATAATAATTAAAACAACTACTTATGATTGACAAGACTTTATTGAACGACCTCGAGCTCAGCTTAGAAAATTGTCTGGCCGATATTGTTGACGAGGAAAAGCATCTGGGCCTCGATGAAATCCGTGGCCTGTTCTATGCACAAATGATTACGCCTAATAAAAACAATCCGTTAGTCTGGCTATCGGCTCTTTTTTATGGCGAACGCCCCCCTTTGACCGAAAACCAAATCAATGGCCTGGACACCGCCGCTGCCGCCGTGCATGAGGCGTACCACGAGTTGTTTGTAAACAACCAGTTAAGCTTCCCCTACGATTTTGACCAGCTTGATGATGCGATGGCGGAAGCTGCTTACGGCTGGTGCCAAGGTTTTTATATTGGCTTGTTGATTAACGAAGAGTTCTGGTTTGGCAAAAAAAGCGAACGCTTAAGAGCTAACGATCATGATTTGCTGGCTATCCGCAATAGTGCCAAGCTGTTTATGTGCATGATAACCAAAGATTTCAGCACGTTTGATAAGGCGAAAATCGCCGAACTTAAGAAGCTGATTATCGAACAAGGCGAAGAAGCCAACGATGATATGCTGGCCGCCTCCTTGTTCCCTAACGTGCCGATTGCCGTGAAAACCCTGCAAATTTATGGCACTAAAGTGATGTTGGCAAACGCGCCGAAAGCGGCGGCCACGCCCGTTGTCAATACGCTTAAGTTAGGCCGTAACGACCCTTGCCATTGCGGTAGCGGCAAGAAATATAAAAAATGCTGTGGAGCCGCCTAAGCTCTGCTATCGGCTTAATCCGTCAGTGGCGGCCTTTTGGGCTATGGGCGGTTTAAGCGACTTCTTTAAGGGAGCACCGTATGAAATTCTTATCTGGCCTCATAATAGCCTTGACCCTGCTGCTGTGTTTGTCCGGCTGTGATGATGCCGAAACCAACCCAGACACCACCGAGCAACCTACTAAGGCAGTGGAGCCTAAGTTGTCGGCACGGACTGCACAGCCAGCCCCTGTCAACCATGACGCACAAGATGCGGCGGAAGATTTGGATGCCACGGGTAAAGACCCCCAGCCCGTACCCGACAGAGACTCCGAGCAGTATGACAATGATGCGGGAATACCTAATCCCGAAGCGGGCGATGCTGTGCGGGAAGACCCTGCCAAATAAGCGGGCCGCGCTTTGCACCGACAAGACAGCCAACCACCACGAAGCGGTGCATACGCAAACACTTCGTGGTAAATCCCAAGACTTCTTAGCTTAGCAACCCACGTCGGTTTTACGCGAATGAAACCACATCTGGTAAATGCTGACGACAATCTGCAAGCCCATCGAGATGCCCATTAACGTGCCGCTGATAACTACCACATACGCGAAAGACGGCGTGGATTTGGTGATAAACCACGACACCACATCCAATAGCATGGCGGCAAACGGGATCACTACGGCCACTCTTTTCAGGTACATGTTAATGTCGCACAGCAAAAAGATTTTGCCGATAAAAAACAATATAAAAGCGATGCCAAACAAATGGATGTGCGAGACCCGCACCAAGGTCGGTATGGTCGCGCCGCCGCCGTGCGCGACTTCTGATACGCCTTTGTAATTGGTCAAATCGGGTAAGGTCGGGTTGATGCTGGGCGTATGGCAAATAACGCAATCACGGTTTAAGATCGGGGCTATTTTTTCATCATAGCCAGACTCATCAGCCCCTGCGCGTATCCATTCTAAAATCACCTGTTCATCACTGGAATACCGTAGATTAGGTTTCATGATGCCTTTAATCGCTGTCCCTAAGCGGGTTTGGGTGGTCGAACCGTGGTAACTGATGACCACATCTTCTATCGATAAGCCGGCTTTGCCATCTAGCCCTTGATGGGTGTAGTAGAGGTTGGCCAAGGCCGCTAAATAACCTAACCCAATAGTAAGCAGGAACACGGTGTTTAAAATGCGTTCACTGACGGAAATGTCTTTAAAGCGTCTAAAACGTTCTGGAGCCATGATGATGCCTGAAGAGGGGAATAAAAAGGTTATGCGGGAGTGGGGGAATAACAGTTTTGCCTACCCACTTAAGGCAAGAAAGGCAAGATAAGCTAAGCCGCTCACGATAGGCCTATTACCGACACTTTAACTTATCCTGCCTTAAGTCAGTGTGGATAGTTTTTTATGCCAAGGGTTCCGTATTCTTGGGAGGCGATAAGGCGGTGGATAGTTATCTATAGCTACCCGCCAGCTAACCCCCTGCTGGCGACAAACCCCGTCGTTAAAACGCCAACCAACCATTAACCATAAAGGTGTTGTTGCCGTTGACAAATTGGCTAGTACCGTCAAATTGCGAATAACCAATATATTGCAAGCTAGTGCGTATGTTAAGCCACGGATTCATCAGCGAATTGGCTTTTCCAAACGGCACATAAACCAGCTCCGCCGTATAATATTCGCTGTTAGGCTGATACGAGGCAAAATCAGGATAGACATTGCTATTACTGGAGCCGGTCAGCTTATTATAGGCAAAGGTCACGCCATAGGTTTGGTCAAAGGTATACGCCGTGTTAAATTTAAACGTGTGCAAGCCGGTGTTGCGGGAACCGCCACTGCGGCTAACCGACAGGTTTTGGTTTTCGTAGATGTAAGTCGTTTTGACTTCAAAAATATGCTTGGGGTTGGCCATGTACTGGTAAGTGGCATCGAAAGCGACATCCGTATAGTGGTCTGCGCCATTGCTGGCATCGCCAAAAGAGTTCGGTAGCGACACGTCCGCGCTCATACCGTAATGACCCACGGCAAAGAAATGGCCTTTGGTGTCATATTGTAGGGCGGTACGCCAGTAAGGGGCAGGGCCGGCCAATTTAATGAACGAGTCGCTTAACGCCCCCGCCAACCCGCGTTGCACGTCTCTTGAGAACGAATCATACGCCCCGACTTCCAGATACACCAGATTATTAATCATCGTGTAAGCGGTCGCGCCACCGACTTGTGACGTGCCAAGCCCGCCATCAATCAACGCCGCCGTGGCAATGCCCGGTTGTACACCAGAGCCTGTATAAGGGAATCCCCATGCCGGAGTGGTATTCCACAAATCTTGCACAGTCGGGCTGTTGTTTAATGAGATACCATAGGTTACTGGGGTATCGGCGATTTCGGTTTGATCGGCAAAACGGAAATCGGCATTATCCCACGCCACACCATCGGCGTAGCCGTCATAAGTAAATTGGCTGAACGCTCCGACCTTATCAAATATCCGCCCGGCATAAAATAACGAGGCTTGGTCAAAGGTGACGTTGTCGTTTTTGCTGTATCCAGGCTGAAACGCAGCAGGATCTTGGGGTTTGTCAGTGTGTGTCAAAGAGCCTTCAATCATAGCGCTAATGGGTGGGAGTTTGGCGTTGGCACCACTGCCGCCGGTCATGGTATAACCGCCTAGCTTAAAATCCCGCCCAAAAGGGGTCAGGTTTGGGCCAAACGATTGGGTATGGCATTGGCTACAGGCTGCGCCTGTTTGTCTGGAAAAGCTCGGCACCGCTTGGGCATCGGTTATGCTAAGGACAATCGCGGACATCAGCAATACCCACGTGATTAATAGCGAACTGGGTCGATAGTAGGATTTTAGAAAATTTTGCATGGTTTAGCCTGAGATTGAATAAAAATAAAAAATCTTAAGTCATACTAGGCAGTAACCATGCCACACAATTTTTTACTGTAACCAATTGTTATGTATTTATTTTTTTACATCCCTAAAGGCTGCGCCCCTCTAATACTGCAAAATATGTATGGTTTATCGGACGACCTCACGATTATTGCGCGGTTATAAAATGGCGCAAAAGTATCTGGCTCCGCTTGCTATCACCCTAAAAACATCAACACCATGAAAAAACTGATCTTATTGTCTATCTGCGGGTTATTGGGCTGTTCTGCGGCCTCCTTATCGGCAGGCGATAACGGCGTTTGCCTCAGTGCCGAAAATACCTTGCGGGATTTTTATGCCGCCATCAATAACCAACACTGCGACATTGCCGGCAAGCTCCGCCAAGGCTATGATAAAAAACAGTGCCAGCACATCAAAAATGCCACGGTCATTAGCGTCCAGCCCCAAACCTGCACCGCCGGGCAGGCGACATTTTTGCTGGAGGTGAAATTTCAAAAAACTAATAACCGCACCAGTCATTTTTATGGCACGGTGGCCTTGGCAAACACCGACCAACAAGGCTGGTTGATTACCGGCTTTCAATCGGGCAATACCTCTTTAGCGTCGCCAACCAGCCCCCTTATGGCGGCCTGTTGGACTTCTGCGGAACTGAGCGGCAACAAGCAGGAAAAAGCCATCCATAAAACCGCCGCCGACCATAGCCCTCCCGCCTATGATGCCCCCAACGCGCCAGCACCCACATCAATAGGGGCTTTAAGCCACTCCATCCGCTCCGTGGCGGTGCCTGCCGATAAAAAAATCCTCGCCATCACCTTTGATTTGTGTGAGCAGGCGAATGAAAAAACCGGCTATGATGCGGAAATCATCAATCTCTTACGCGCCAGCCATGTTAAAGCCACCTTGTTTACAGGAGGCAAATGGATGCGCTCGCATCCTGACAGGACACAACAATTGATGGCCGACCCATTGTTTGAACTGGGCAATCATGCGTGGACACATGGCAATTTACGGGTGATACGCGGTGAAGAATTGCAACAGCAAATTCGCTGGACACAGGTACAGTATGAACAACTGAGAGATGGCTTATTGGCTTCAGCGTGCGCCGCCCCGTTTAAGGCACAAGCGGCGCAATCCATCCCACCTCTCCCCAGCGTCTTCCGTTTCCCTTACGGAACTTGTAGCCCAGAGGCCTTGGCCGCCGTCAGTGGCCAAGGCTTGGCACCTGTGCAATGGGATGTCGTTTCCGGCGATCCGGCCAAAAGCCAAAGTGCGGAGGCTATCGTCAGGACGATAATAAGCCAAGCCAAACCCGGGTCTATTATTGTCGCCCATGCCAATGGCAGAGGCTGGAACACCGCCAAGGCCTTGCCTAAGGTGATTGATGGCTTACGCAAGCAAGGTTATGAGTTTGTCAAAGTCAGTGAGTTGCTGCAAATGGGCGACCCCGTGACCGCAAGCAGTTGTTACGAGGTAAAACCCAATGATAATGTAAAATATGACAAATTGTTTGGTAAGGGCACAGAATAAGCCATTACCCATTGAAGAACCTCTTCCAGCCCATCACCCTTAAAACAGCATGACAAACAGCACCTTTCCCGCACGCGTCATCAACCGCAGATTGCTTATCTGTATCTTAACGGGGTTCTCTTCCGGGTTGCCTTTATACATACTCATCAACCTGTTCTCGGCATGGTTTCACAGCTCAGGGATTGATCTTAAGACCATAGGCCTGTTGACCCTCATCCAACTGCCCTATACTTGGAAGTTCTTATGGTCGCCGCTGTGTGACCGCTACACCCTCAGCTTAGGGCGGCGGCGTTCGTGGATGCTGATGACGCAACTGGGCTTGCTGATGATTTTGCCGGTGTTTGGCTGGTTGTCGCCCAAAACCGATTTGCCCCTGATTATCGGCTTGGCGGTGGCGGTCGCATTTTTGTCCGCCACCCAAGACATCGCCATTGATGCGTTCCGGCGCGAACTGTTGCAAGATTCGGAACAAGGCTTGGGCAGTGTCATCCATGTCAACGCCTATAAGCTCTCCAGCTTAGTACCCGGCTCCCTGTCGCTGATCTTGGCCGACCATGTGTCCTGGCCCATCGTCTATAGCGTCACCGCTTTATTTATGCTGCCTGGGATAGCCCTCAGCTTTTGCATAACCGAGCCGTTATCATCGGCCAATGCGCCCAAATCCCTGCGCAGTGCCATTGTCGAACCCTTCCATGAGTTTTTCCAACGCCAAGGGGTCAAAAATGCCCTGATGATTTTGGCATTCATCTTTTTTTACAAATTGGGCGACACGATGGCGAGTGCCTTACTGACCCCGTTTTATCTGGATTTAGGCTTCAGCAAAACTGAAATTGGCCTTGTTGCCAAAAATGCGGGGCTGTGGGCGAGTATTGCTGGAGGGATTTTAGGCGGGGCGTGGTTGGTTTATATCGGCATCAACCGTGCCTTATGGATTTTTGGGCTGTTGCAAGCGGTGGTCATTTTAGGTTTCGCGTGGCTGGCCACCACCGAGCATGACTTGGCCAGCCTAGCTGTAGTTATCGCTCTGGAAAGTTTTGGCATGGGCTTAGGCACCGCCGCTTTCGTGGCCTTTGTCGCCACCACCACCCATCCCGCTTACGCCGCCACCCAATTCGCCCTATTTTCCAGCCTTGCCGCCACCCCCCGCACCGTCGCCAACTCACTGGCGGGCTATTTTGTCGAAGGCGGCGACATCGGCGCGTTTAATGTCGTGTTCTTCCATATAGAAGCCCTAGGCTGGGAATATTTTTACTGGCTGTGCTTCGCGCTGACCCTGCCGGGCATGTTGCTGTTGTTTTATATCGCACCTTGGAATAAGGCTGATACGGGGTTTGTGGGGAAGGTTTGAAGGGCGGCTATGACACCTTGTGTGCAGGAATAAAACACACTGTAGAGACT
>JACXTQ010000199.1 GCA_016919605.1 Methylovulum sp. | reverse complement strand
GTCTCCACTTTTAAAAGTGACCAAACGTTTTGACACGGCCTGAAACGATAGCGGGCGTTCGGTTTATGTCAAAGTTTAAAGGCAATATTAACTAGCCACCCTAGACCGGACAGTCAACCTTGGTTTCATTATTTTATTTTTTGGTAACCTAACCGGGCGCGGCCAAGAAAAACTTGAAATACAAAATGCGGCTAGGGCTCGCGTTCTGGTTGAGCGTCTAATAATAAATCGTTTCCCCTCATTGACATGCGATTGTTAATGTCAGACATTGTTGCTTTTTTGTTGAGCCGAGAGGTCCTTGCATTGCATTGCGAATTTCCCTAACCACCTTGCACTGCCATCAGCCTGAGAGGCGCCAAGAAAAGTAATGTTACAGGTCTTGCCGGAGTCATTGGTAAATGGTAAAGCCTGACCAGGAGCTTTCCAAATATTCACTGTATCCGTCGAGTTCAGTGAACTAAGCGATAAGAGTGCGGTGCCGTTATAATTGTTAAATCCCAATGTTGTAGTAGCATCTATTTTATACCCTTCACCCATCGGCACTAACAAATCAACCCCTCCTTCTATTCCCTTTTCCCGTTTTAACACGGTGCGCAAGTTCTTATTTTCATCAATCAGCTGCGTCAGCCTTGTAGCGATACTATCCGAACCGCTACTTGCAGCTTTAATTGCGTCTCGCAAGCTTTCAAACTGCGCCTTATCTGCGCCTGAAAGTTTGCTTTCAAGCTTGTCAAGATTTGCTTTTACATCGGCGAATTGTTGATTCTGATTGGCAATTATTTGGTTGGCATCGTCTAATTGTGGAAAAATCAGCTGTGCGGCTTTTCCAAATGCCATATGTGCAATATCTCCCACAGCAAATCCAGCCATACCTACCAATAACCAGAGAATGGGACGATTTCGGACAGCTTGAAAGCTATCCCTGATGGTTTGTATTTTATTTTCAACACCGGTAATGATTCTTTTCATTAGAGAATACCTTGAAACTTTTGCACTAGAGTAAGGCGTTGTGGCATAACGATTGATCGCATTGCCCTGAAAAACGCGTAGCTTATTTACCGTATTAGACCGGCCACATCTTTAACCGCGAAACGCCGCCTCGATAGCAGCAATGTCGATTTTTCTCATCGTCATCATTGCATTAAATGCCCGTTTGGCGGCGAGGCGGTCGGGACTAGTGTATGCTTTCGTCAATGCGATCGGTGTAATTTGCCAAGAGATACCCCACTTGTCTTTGCACCAGCCACATTCGCTCTCCTGGCCGCCGTTGCTAACGATTGCGTTCCAGTAGCGGTCCGTTTCGACTTGGTCTTCGGTCGCAACCTGAAACGAAAATGCTTCGTTATGCTTGAACGTGGAACCACCGTTAAGACCGAGGCACGCAACGCCGAGTACGGTGAACTCAACAGTCAAAACATTACCTTCCTTCCCCGATGGATTATCACCAGGTGCGCGGTGTACAGCGCCGACAGACGAATCGGGAAAAGTTTTGGCGTAAAACCGCGCCGCGTCCTCGGCTTCGCGGTCATACCAAAGGCAAATCGTGTTCTTTGCAATATTGGTCATGTCACCTCTCCGTTGAATAACAATTTTGCGGAATTGACAAAATTTATTTAATCTTACACTAGCCCCGCTCATCAGGGCTAACTTAAAATATGCAACAGATTAGTGGTATAGCAGATTTCAAAAAGGTGTGTAACCAACAACTACCATAGAGAATAACAAAAACTTATCATGATTCAATTTTTTTACTAAGCCACCCAATTCAACAAAAAGTGTCTTAACAGTTTCGCCCTCTCAGCCAAAGCGTAAATTACGCTTTTTCATTCCAGTCACAACCTAAACGGCTTCTTGATTCCGACCAGTTATCTATCTTTAGCCAACCAAGGGGATACAGTCCGAGCCACACCCACGAGCTGCAGAGGTTGGCGAGGTGCCGGGTCGATGCAGTACTCCACGAGTTGGTGTAATGCTGATTCGCGCATCGGAACTGTTGGAGTTCACATGCCCATCACCGTCGACTATCAGGCTGTAGCCCCCAGGTTCGAACGGCGGCCACAACAGGCTAAGTAACGGACGTGCAGTGACATTGGAAGTGCTTCGCGTCCCGGCGCTCGTTATAATACAGTCGCCATGCCATTCGATTGTTACGGCCACCGCATGGGGCCTGCCATCGTCGCTTTGTGTCAACAGGTAAGGGGTTTTGCCGAAACGTGCAAATTCGGCACGCAGGCTATTAATGTTAAGACTCACGCTCATATGGATACCTCGGGTTATTTTATGTTGAATAATTGAACCAAGCGCCATAATTCACGTTTCTGGGTTCAAATTACTCTGCGGATTGAAATGCAAATGTCCGCATTTCCGACACCAAAACCGAATCATTCAGGTTAGAGAAACGAATGTGGACACTTAGAATCAAAAGTCGATCCAAAAATTGAAAGGGGCTGACTGCCCCGGACATTCCCTGTCCGTTTGATTGTTCCCAAGGCACTTCTGTCTTTGAGCTTATTGGCGCCAAAAAATCTGGGTGAAAAAATACTCGCCTTTACTGTTGCGGGCCACACCAATC
>JACXTQ010000198.1 GCA_016919605.1 Methylovulum sp. | reverse complement strand
TTGGCGGGTGGTGATCGGATCAATTGGGCTGTAACTGGGGAACAGCCAGCCGCCAGCGGGCATCTTGCCTTGGCTACGGGCGACCCGCCACCACACCCGAAGACGCCCAAGCAGAAGTGGTGGCAACAGCGCATGGCGGTCTTTCTGGCCTTTCCCGCGTTCAACGCGCAGGAGCATGCGCTCGCTGTCAATGTCGCTGACCTTGAGTCTGACGACCTCACTGGCACGTAGACCGGCGGCATAAGCAATCGACAAGGCCGTCTGGTACTTCAGGCCCGGTGCCGCCAGGATCAGGCGCGACACTTCCTCACAACTTAGTACCACCGGCAAGGTGCGGGGGACATATACGGGTTGCATCTTGACCATCAATTCAGGGTGGCCCAGCGTGATATCAAAAAGGAACTTCAATCCTGTAATGGTCGCATTCAAGGTAATTGGGGACACCCCTTGGTCGACCAGGTGCAGTTGGAAACGCCGAAGGTCTTCAATGCTGGCTGTGTCCGGCGAACGGCCAAGATACCCAGCCAAGCGTTTAACGGCCCGGATATAACCCCGTTGCGTGCCGTCGCTGAGCTTTCGCATCCGCATGTCTTCAAGCATGCGTTGGCGTAAGGGGCTGATAGGTTTTTTGGATGATGACATGATACTTCTCCTAGTTTGAAACAAGGCGGATTGCCTCATTTCTAAACATAGGAAACAGTTATCATCTGTCAATTATCAACGGCTTAACAGCAACTCACTTACCCTGGTCAGTGAGGGCCTTTTATACACATACGCTAAACAGAGCACCCCTAGCGCGCGAGCGGTTTAGTCCATGGTGTCTTAGCGGACCGTCAGAGCCATAAAAAAGCTTGAAAGTTGAAATGGCATTTCCGGCCAAAACCCGCCTCTGAAGCCTTCCGAAAGCTGACGTTAAAAACTGTCTAACCAGACCTTCAAAATATGAATAGTTTGATGATAACAACTCACTTTCCAACTTAAAGAGCCGCTCTTTTGGTCTGGACACTAGGGCGTACTTTACAGTTTGAGGTGATAGTGGGTTGATGCCAATCATCTTGCTTAGCTTGACTGGTACTTTAAAATTATACTTTGTAACTGATCCAGTTTCGGGGGCTTTAACAGATAATGGTCAAAATCCCCCTCATCCTTACCAAGCTTTGCCTGGGCTGGGCTATAGCCGCTCATGGCAATAATCGTTGCCTCTTGGCTGCCAGGCAGTTCACGTAGCCTTTTGGCGACTTGATAACCGTCCATCTCCGCCAAGCTCGAGAGGATGCCGATCGATTACCACCAGGCCCCGGGTGATTCGCGAGACATCCAGTAGGTCATCAACCAGGTGGGTAATATGATTAACGTTCCGGTTAAGCATTTCCGAAGTCTTGGCAATGGCCGTCCCGGTAAGCGGCATGGCACCCAGTGTCTGCGCTATATTGCTGATGCGGGTGAGCGGGTTGCGTAACTCGTGCGCGAGCATTGCCAAAAACTCATCTTTCTGACGGTCGGCTTCTTGTAGGGCAATCTCGGCCTTCTTGCGTTCACTGATATCGATGAGTACGACACGAAACACTTGGGTCTCCTCGGATTCGACCATCCGGTTAATTTCCAATCGTGCCCAAAAGGTCACATCGTCTTGTTTGATTAACTGTAATTCAAAGGCTTCTGGCCTACCCGATTCCAAACTGATTTCGGCGAAAATGGTACTGGTCTTGGTCTGCGGCCAAAATAAATTGGGTCAGGGGCATGTTGAGCAAGGCGTTTCGAGGGATGCCAAGCAGTTTTGTCGCTGTCAGGTTGGCGTTCAGGATACTGCTGCGGTCATTGACTGTCAGGTAACCGACCGGTGCCAGTTCATACAAATCGTAATAGCACGCCCTTGATTTTTCCAGTTCTGCCTGGGTATGGCATAAATTTTCGTTAATCATTTCAAGTTCTATCTGATGCACCTGTAATTCATGCACCAGCCTTTTTTCGTCACTTTGCATTGTCGAGATGTCCGGCTTGGCAGCAAGCCGATTCTCGGCCATTTTACGCAGCTCTTCTGGATTTTTAGGGTGGTCTACCGGCTTTTTCATCCTGCGTTACTCCGCAAAAGCGCCTCGAGCTTTTTGGTCTCTGAAATGTCAATCAAAGTAATCACCACACCATCGATAACATTTTCTTGAGTGCGGTAAGGCATAATACGCACTTTGAACCAGCGGTCATCATAGGTTTTGACCTGCTTTTCGATAAACACGAGGGTCTGTTGTACTCCTTCGGCATCCTTATGCAGTTGGGGATAGTCCAGGTCGGTGACAATGTCGGACAGCGGCCGTCCGATATCGCCGGGAATCAGTTTGAATAGGTTGGTGGCGTGGCTCGTGAAACGGCGGATATTCAGGTCATTATCCAGAAAAACCGTGGCGATTTCCATGCTGTTGAGCAGGTTTTTCATATCATTGTTGACCCATGACAAGTCAGTCACCTTGGTTTGTAGCTCGGCATTCACGGTTTGTAATTCTTCGTTCATGGACTGCATTTCTTCTTTGGAAGTCACCAGTTCTTCATTGCTGGATTGCAGCTCCTCGTTGGTAGACTGTAATTCTTCCCTTGAGGTTTGCATTTCTTCTCGGGTACTTTGTAACTGCTCACGGGTTTGTTGGAGCTCGTCCAACACGGCCTGAAGTTCGGCATTGGCGGGGTGTCGGGGACGTTTCCTGGGTTTAGGGGTCGCTATATCGGTGAATATAATCAGCAGCGTACCCTTTAAGGTATCCGGTTTGGAAAGTGCTTGGACAGACAGGTTGATAATTTGACTTCCGCCATTCGTGCCAATAGTCAAGCTCGGCAATACTACGGCATCCGGCTGTACTAGGGCTTGCGTGAGGGCGCTAGCCAGCTCATGGCGAAGACCTTCCCGGGCCATCGCATGGACATTGAGATTGGCTTTACCTGCGGCAGGTTCCAGGTATCTGCCGGTACGGCCATGAACAAATAGGATATCGCCTTCGGCATTGACCAGCACGGCAGAGGGTGTGTACTGCTGAAGCAATAGCTGCTCGACTTCGGTTTGAAGGTTTACCACGGTTTTGGATGTTAGGGTGTCTGTCTGGGTCATGGCCACGGGAGAATATTTGGTCGGAAAGTCAAGGTTAGCATGGGGCGGCATGTGTTCGATACGCCGGTACAGTCGCGAAGGTCCGTCGATAACGGCAAATAGATCGGTAAAGTTACTGATAGATTCGGCATTGCCCAGTAACAACAGACTGTTTGCTGTCAGCGCGTAATGGAACAAGTGAATCAGTTTTTTCTGACACTCCGCCCCTAAATAAATTAGTAGATTGCGGCAGAAGAGCAGGTCAAGCTTGGTGAAGGGCGGGTCCATGATGACATTCTGCTGGGCAAAGATGACCATTTCGCGGATTTCCTGGCTGATACGGTAACCCTTGTTGTGTGCGACAAAATAGCGTCGGAGCCGTTCTGGTGAAACATCATGGGAAATGATGGACGGAAACACTCCTTGCCGGGCTTTCTCAATGGCATCGGCATCGGCATCAGTGGCGAATATCTGAAGTTTAAAGCAATGGCCGAGCCCGCTTTGTTCCATGGCTTCCTTAAACACGATGGCCAATGAATAAGCTTCTTCGCCGGTCGAACAGGCCGATACCCAGGCACGCATATCCTTGCCATGTGGATAATTGGCCAGCAAGTCCGGAATGGCTTGGGTTTTGAGTTGCTCCCACACGGTTTCATCGCGGAAGAAACTGGTGACGCCGATTAGCAGCTCCTTAAACAGCAGGTCCTGTTCTTGGACGTTTTCCCGCAGGTAATGGACATAGAGGGCGATGGTGTTGATCTGGTGCAAATCCATGCGCCGTTCGATCCGGCGGTACAGGGTGTTCTTTTTGTATTGCGTAAAGTCGTTGCCCGTCCGCGAATGCAACAACACCATAATTTGCGCCAAGGCACTTTGCGACTTAAGTTCCAGTACAGGCGTCGAGGCCAAAGGTCCGCCAGAGCGATTATGCTGGATTGTAGAGGCTATTTCCGCCCAGAGCGCATCCGGTGCCGCGACGATATCCGCCAGTCCGGCTTTGATAGCACTGTGCGGCATGGCATCGAATTTGGCAGAATCTAGCGATTGCACCACCGCCAGCCCCGCATTTTCCTTAATGGCTCGTAATCCCAGTGTGCCATCAGAACCCATGCCTGACAAGATCACCCCAATGGCCTGTTCATGCTGGTCATTCGCAAGCGCCTGAAGGAAGAAATCGATGGGCAGGCGCAGGCCACGGGGCGCTATGGGGTCTGAAAGGTGAAGCTTGCCTTGTATAATCGCCATGTCCTTATTGGAGGGGATCACATAAACACATCCGGCTTGGACTTTCATACCTTCTTCGGCCAGTGCGACTTTCATCGGTGTTACCCGCTGCAGCAATTCGGGCAGGATACATTTGCGGGTCGGGTCAAGATGCTGAATAACGACGAACCCTGCTCCGCAGTCGGGTGGGATAGGGGTAAAAAATTGTTCAAGCGCCTCAAGTCCACCAGCAGAGGCTCCGATGCCAATAATTCTTAACAGCTTTTCATTTTTCACCGGTGGTGATTTTTTTAACACGTCATTTGCCCTTTTACAAATGGCAATGGTAAGTCTAAATTAAAGTATCTCTCTGCAATTTTATCAAGTAATTAACTCAAATTGGCAGGAAAGTTTATAATCCTAACATCGGAACGCAGTGTCATTTTAACCTATTTAATAATCTACTCGTACTCGGCCCTTTGTCAACGGCCCATCTTTAAGGGGTTACAGTCGGGCGCCAAGATAATTAGTAAACAATTTGTTTTTAGCTCTACCAATGGCTTTAATTTGATTCAGAAAGCCTGCATTTTATGAGTAAATGAGCGGCCATAGAGTCATGAATGATAAAAATCGCGAGGAAAGCAAGAAAAAATTACGGCTAAAAGCCGAGAAAACCCTCTACTCTTCCAATCCTGGGAATAGACCTTTGATGGGGGCTGATAAGCTCCTGCACGAACTTCAAGTGCACCAGATAGAATTGGAGATGCAAAACGAGGAATTGAGTTTGGCAAAGCTTGCCTTGGAAAAGTCTCATGCCCACTACCTTGAGCTCTATGACTTCGCACCGGTAGGTTATCTCACCCTCAACAACCATGGCATTATCGTTGAATGCAACCTCACTTCAGCCAAAATGCTCGGCGTACAACACCAGAAACTTTTCAATGTTCGGTTGGAAGGGTTAGTTGAAGATAAGTACAAAGATCAGTGGCACCAACACTTACACCTAGCAAGGAAAGCGCAGGATAAACACAGTTGTCAGCTTTCTTTTCGCCGCGCTAACGGCGAAATTGTTTACTTCCACGTTGATTTCGTTGTTTTAAGGGATAAGTCTGAGTTGCCATCTTTACGCATCACGCTTACCGATCTTACGCTGCAAAAGAATACGGAAACAGCCTTGCATGCTGCGGAAACACAACTCATTGAAAAACAAAATGAGTTACGTGGCAAGATGGAACAAGCGTTTAGGATGCAGGTTGCCATCCAGACTGTCGTCGCATTAGCGCACGAACTTAACCAACCGCTGACCGCAATTACTTATTGTGCCGATGCCGCGGAGGCCATGGTGAAAGACGGCGTCAACAATTCACAAAAGTTAGCTGAGATTCTGGAAGTGTGCAGCCAACAAGCTTTGCGTGCCGGCCAAGCCATACCTCGAATATTGTCCCAACTGGTCAAAGAAAGGGATAATGCAACTTTAGAGAAATTAGACATCAATAAGGCCGTCTGCTCCGCCATCAAGGCTTTTACGAAAAATGGACGCGTAAACGCAAAGTTTATTGAGCATTTGGAGGCCGACTTGCCGTTGGTATCATGCGATGGCTTGTACCTAGAAAAGATGCTCATAAGTTTATTCCAGAACAGCCTGGATGCCATCCAGGAGGTAGAAGGTGGAGACAACGCAATTGACGTTTCGACCTGCAATTACCTCAACGACCCAAATATGGTGCAGATTACAGTATGTGATTACGGAATTGGCATGCCGGACATCGGGGCACTTAAAAAAATATTCGAAGCCTTCTATACCACCAAGCCCGGTGGCTTAGGCATGGGGCTTACCGTCAGCCGTGCCTTGGTTAAAGCAATTGGTGGTGATATGTGGGCTGAAGCAAACCCAACCAAGGGCATTAGCGTCTGTTTTACGTTGCCAATCAAAAATGGCTTGAAAGGGGTTGGAAAGAAAACTTATTCGGTTTAGGAACCTGAAGGACTTCAAATGACCTGAATTTCTGATAAATGGAGGTGTTAGCAATAATAGACGAGCTAATAGGATAAGCCACATAGTATTTTTGAATGTCTTCATTGAAGGTTTTTACATTCAAAGGTTGATGGTCCGGAGAGGGTCGGACTGTCACATTCAAAAAATTGAAAATATAAATTTTTCGAACGGCTGGTGTGGAGAAGCAAAGCGATAGATTTCTTGAATGGGGATATTGCACAAGCAATAGTGATAGTATAGTATCACTCTCATGAAAACAGAACTTGTCACCACTCTCAAACGTCAGGCAACTAAAATTCTTGCTGAACTGCACGAATCGAAAGAACCTGTGCTAATCACCGAACAAGGACGGCCATCGGCTTATCTCATCGATGTCGATGATTATGAATTGATGCAATCCAGAATGAGAATCCTTGAAGGCATAGCCAGGGGCGAAAAGGCGATTTTTGAAAACCGAACCTTTAGCCAAGCGGAAGCTATTGAAAAAATGAGCAAATGGCTCAAATAATCTGGACAGAACCCGCACTTTTTGACCTGAATGAAATTGCCGAATACATCGCCCTAGATAAAGTCGGGGCTGCTCGTCGATTGGTTAACCATGTTTTTAAAAGTGTAGGCCAACTTGAGCAGTTCCCTGAAGTAGGTCGAAAACCGCCAGAATTGGATGATTCAACTTACCGGGAAATCATTGTGAACCCCTGCCGAATTTTTTACCGGTTAGACCAAGACAAGGCATACATCCTCCATGTCATGCGGGGCGAACGCCAACTTCGAAAGTTCCTCTTAGATGAACGAGCACAAGATACAAGCTAGTTTTGTGTCAATTAGATGGTAAGAAAAACAGGCTTTTTTCTTAACTTGATTTGTTTATTACTTCCAAATAGCAATCAAAACGAAAGATCAAAATCAAATCAAAAAAAATATTGAAATTATATTCAATAAGTTAGATTGATTCTCTAAACCGGGCTGTGGCTCATATCAACCATTTTTGTAAGATCGACCATGAGTTGCCGTTCACGGTTACCGATAACTGACGTTCAGAAGGTCAAAACGACCGCCAAAGCAGAAATTTAATCGCGCCAACTCTTTTTTGGACAGTTATCGC
>JACXTQ010000197.1 GCA_016919605.1 Methylovulum sp. | reverse complement strand
TCACTTGGCTTGAGTTTTTGACCATGCGCTTGGCTCCATCGGACCAGTGACATGAGTGCATCTTTATGAATTATTGGAAGTATTTCCTCGTTTGTCAAGAATTCATTTATAGGTGTTTTGATGATGGGGTATCGAAGAAGCGTTTAAACGCTTAAAACACCGATTGGCCCTGGAAAATACCTCTGGGCTTTCATGGCTGGCCGCGCAACAGGATTTTGGTGCAAAAATCATCGCCGATAACCTTCATGCACTTACCGTGCTTGAGGCAGAAGGCATTGCCAAGATTAAGATCGATTACAAGATCAATCGCGCCTATGCTTTTTCTCATCTTAAAAGCTGCATGCCCCGCTGGCTGCTGATCGCTTTGCCGACCTCGGAACAATTGCTCTCAGTGTTGCGAGAGCTTGCTAAAAATCTAATTCGATTCTTACCTGGTGAATCCAAACCCCGAAGTAAACACCCCAAGCCACATAGAAAACATGCTTATAAATCCACATGTTAGACACTAAGTTTAGAGGATTGAGCTTGTAATGGGGTTGTTCTTTATAGCTTTACTCATCAAGGACAATTTCGAGCATTTGATCAATCATCTGAAATAGCGATGATTGATCAACCAGGGTTCGGCCTTGCTCCCTTAATTGCTGAAATGCTTGGCGCTGCCAACACGCAGATATTTCTAGTAAAAATTATATATTGCATTATAATTCAATAAGATAGAATATATCTAGTGGAAAATTGAAACGCTCGTTTGTAAGCGTGAGTCGAAACCACTCTGACCAATTAAATTTTATCTGAAATTAGTTCCGCAATCACTTCAGGCGCCAACGGCAACAATTCATCAATGCGGCTATTAGGCCATGTGGGTAATTTTTCCAGGACGTCTTTTAACCAGACTTCCGGATTAATCCCATTGAGCTTGGCCGTGCCAAACAATGTTTGGATCACGGCGGCGCGCTTTCCTGCCCGCTCTGAACCGACGAAAAGCCAATTCTTTTTTCCTATGGCTATAGGTCGGATAACGTTTTCAACAGCGTTATTGTCTATAGGCAGGTCACCGGTTCCGGCATAACGGACTAAGCTGTCCCAGCGCTTTAAGGTGTAGTCAATGGCTTTGGCGGACGTACTGCCATCTGCCATGCAGATTCGGGTTTTTGTTAGCCAAGTATGTAGTGCCTTTAAAATCGGTTGGCTTTTTTCTAGACGCTTTTGTTTTCTGGCTTCACAACTCACCGCTTTGGCTTCCGCCTCGACTGCATAGAGCTTGGCTATGCGTTCCAAGGCTTCTATTGCCATAGGGTTTTGGTCGGCTTTGAACAGGTCAAAGAATTTTTTGCGCGCGTGCATCCAGCATCCCAGCTCAATAGAAGGGCGTGTGGTTTTTGTGGCATCAAATAATGCCTGATAGCCGCCATATCCATCAACCATCAAATGGCCACGCCACTCACCTAGAAACTGCCGGGCATGCGAACCACTGCGCCCCGATTGGTAATCGAACACAATGATGCGCGGCACAGGTTGCAGGTCATTGCTGCGGTAAGCCCACAGATAGGCTTTTTTAGTTTTGCCGGTACCGGGTTCCAGTTGGGCCACTGGGGTTTCATCCGCGTGCAAGGTATTGCCTTGCAAGAGATGCCAAACCAAGCGGTCGGCCAGTGGCTGCAAGGCAACGCCCAATCGGCCAACCCAGTCCGCCAGAGTCGTGCGCGACAGAATGACACCATGTCGTGCGGCGATTTGTTCCAGGCGGTATAGCGGCAAGTGGTCCACATACTTGCAAACCAGTAGCCAGACCAGCAACCCGCAGGCGGCCATGCCGCCATCAATCACCGCCGCAGGAATCGGTGCCGCCGTGATGGTCTCACAGCGCCGACAAGCATATTGCGGGCGGATGTGGCGGTGTACGAAAAACTTGGCTGGCTCGACATCGAGTTGTTCAGTGATGTCGTCCCGGATTTTGGTTAATGCGTTACCACAGTGTCCACAATGGCAAGACTCTGGTTCATGGTGATGCTCAATGCGTGGAAGATGGTCTGGGAGTGGTTGCCGTCCGACCCGTGGACGTTGGGGTTTGATGACGGTGACGACAGGTTGGTTATCCTGTAGTTGTTCCAACTCGGCTTCGATAGCCGCTATATCTTCATTCCAGTGGTCGGTAAACAAATCCCGCTGCAGCGTGGTCAAAGCCTCGCTTTTAACGCCATAACGCATACGCCGCAAATAAGCGAGCTCATGAGTCAATGATTGAATTTTAAATTCTTTGGCGTCGATTTCAGCGCTTTTAGTTTGCAGCTCGGCATCTTTCGATTTCACCTGTTCGAGCAACGCCAACACCATCGCTTCAAGCTGAGTTTTGCTTGCGGCGGCGGGGTTAAAATAGTCGAGTTCGGCAGGTGATTTCATGGAGAAATTATACTACGAAAATTCATCGGAAGCCTTTAAAATAAAGGCTTTGAGAGATAATTTCACATCGAAAATCCCGATGATTTTAAACCTGCCAACCGGTCGATGGGGAAGCGGATAAGCGTTGCCAATCCACCCCAGTAACCAACCACTGCCATTGCTCTAAACTGATCTCAAAACAGCTATCTGTGGACTTCGGCCAAACACAACTGCCACGGTGCAATCGACGCTGGCAAAGCCATACCCCGTTGCCGTCCCATACCAATAGCCGTAGCCGGTTTCCCGCACGGTTCCGGAACACAAACGCAGAACCGGCACACGGTGCATGCCCTAAGGCCTGCTGCACAACGGATGACAACCCATCAATGCCTCGGCGCATGTCCACTGGCGCAATCGCTAACCAAATGGCACCCGAGTTAACAATCAGCCCAGGCATTGTAAAAATTCCGCCAGCCAGGAAGCGGAAACGGTGACGGGTAAGGTCAGTCGATGACCGTTGCGATGGGTAAAGACCAAGGGCTCTGATGTAGCGAGAGGTTGCGGCATTTTAACTTGCACCTGTATCAAGTCAGGCGCTACCCTCTGCTGTGCCTTCCTGTACTCACTGAGGCGTGCAGCAAACGTATTACATTTTATATTTTCACGCTGGCAATAAACAGATTGCTCCAAACCACTGTTTTGCCAACGTTCAATATGTTCGATCCACTTCGCCGGTACTGCCATTACCCATCTCCAATCTGAAAATGGTCAGCTTGCGCTTTTATTCAATCATTAGGTAGATGGAACGGATAGACGCTTACATTCAATTGAAATTATTGCAAACAAGATATCAATAGATTGGAAAAGGCGATACATATTATCGGTTGTTTGTAAGCTGTTATGCACCCAACTATCGACATCCGAAGGATTAGCAAGGCCGACCACATAAATATTAAAGTTATAAGGAATAGGTGGTTATCCCACAAATTAGGCGTGTGGTACTCAGTTATAACGGCAGACGATCACATTCAATATTAAGCTATAAAACACCTTT
>JACXTQ010000196.1 GCA_016919605.1 Methylovulum sp. | reverse complement strand
CGTTAAAGGCGGCATCAAAGAACGCTTTATCGAATTGCGGCGCATGGGCATTAAAACCATCATGATTACCGGTGACAATCGCCTGACCGCCGCTGCCATCGCCGCCGAAGCCGGTGTGGATGATTTCCTTGCCGAAGCCACGCCCGAAGCGAAACTGAAATTGATCCGCACCCATCAAACCGAAGGCCGCCTTGTCGCTATGACCGGAGACGGCACCAACGATGCGCCCGCCCTCGCCCAAGCCGATGTCGCCGTCGCCATGAACTCCGGCACGCAAGCCGCCAAAGAAGCGGGCAATATGGTCGATTTGGACTCCAATCCCACCAAATTGATTGAAATTGTCGAAACGGGTAAACAAATGCTCATGACCCGTGGCGCGCTGACCACTTTCAGCCTCGCCAACGACCTCGCCAAATATTTCGCCATCGTTCCCGCCGCTTTTGCCAGCACCTATCCAGAACTGGGCGCACTCAACATCATGGCCTTAAGTAGCCCGAACAATGCCATATTGTCAGCCGTTATCTTCAACGCCCTTATCATCGTAGCGCTCATTCCTCTGGCCTTGAAAGGCGTGAAATACCATCCGCAAAGCGCGGAACATCTGCTGAGGAACAATTTATTGGTGTATGGCGGCGGTGGCGTGATCGTGCCGTTTATTGGGATTAAGTTGATTGATTTGGGGTTGGGGGTGATTTAAGTTTTCGGTTTATTAAGATAAGCCATAGTATGAGCCGAGGCAAAAAGTGTATCGTTATAAGTGATTGATACTTTTAACTTTGTTCAGGACATCCGTTTAACTATGAATTTGAGGCATCCGTCATGCAAAGTACCATAAAACCCGCCGTATTCTTACTGATATTGTTCACAGTATTAACAGGCATAATTTATCCCCTATTAGTCAGGTTTAGCACCCAAGCTTTCTTCCCTAACCAGGCCAATGGCAGTTTATTGTTAAACGGTGACAAACTCCAAGGCTCGGCATTAATTGGGCAAAGTTTTACCCGCTCCGATTATTTCTGGGGACGACCTTCGGCAACGTCTCCTGCTTACAATGCAGCTGCGTCCAGTGGTTCTAATTTGGGGCCAACCAATCCGTTGTTAATGGCGGCGGTTAAGGAACGTATCAACACCCTTCACAATGTTGATCCCAACCAAAGCGGATTGATTCCGGTTGATTTGGTCACAGCTTCCGCCAGCGGTTTAGATCCGCACATCAGCCCAGCCGCCGCTTTGTATCAAGCACACCGTATTGCTGTGGAAAGGCATTTGCCCGTCGCTCAAGTTGAAGGCTTGGTGACGCGTTTTACCGAAGCCAGACAATTCGGAATATTGGGTGAACCGCGGGTGAATGTGCTGAAATTGAATTTGGAGTTGGATGGGTTGCCTGATTAAAACCTGACCTTCTGCCCTTAGCGTTAAAAACTAAAATGAACGAACCTACTCGCCCTAATCCTGATGCTCTTCTCGCGCGAGTAGAGCGTGAACTAAATCAGAGTAACAAAGGTAAGCTAAAAATTTTTTTCGGCGCAGCGGCAGGCGTTGGCAAAACTTACGCGATGCTATTGGCTGCACATACTAAACGCACTGAAAATATTGATGTGCTGGTGGGGTTGGTGGAAACCCATGAGCGTCAGGAAACCATCTCTGTTTTACAAGGGCTCGAGCTCTTGCCGCCCAAATTGGTGAACCATCGCGGAGCGGTGCTGCGTGAGTTTGATTTGGATCAGGCGCTAAAGCGGCGCCCGACGCTTATTCTGGTTGATGAACTGGCGCACAGTAATGCGCCCGGCTGCCGTCATCCAAAACGTTGGCAGGATGTCGAGGAGTTGCTCAACGCCGGTATTGATGTCTACAGTACGCTTAACGTTCAGCATCTGGAAAGCTTGAATGATGATGTTAGTCAGGTGACGGGTGTGCAGGTTAAGGAAACCATACCCGACACGATATTTGAACTGGCCGATGAAGTGGAACTGATTGACTTGCCGCCTGATGATTTGCTAGTGCGCCTTAAGGAAGGTAAAGTCTATCTGCCGCAACAGGCGGAGTGGGCCATGCAGCATTTCTTCCGCAAAGGCAACCTGATTGCCTTGCGGGAGTTGTCTTTGCGTTTGACCGCTGACCGGGTTGATGCCCAGATGCAGGATTATCGCGATGACCACGCGATACGCGATGTCTGGCAGGTTGGTGAAAGGCTATTGGTGTGCATTGGCTCTAACGCCATTGCCGAACGTTTGGTACGCGCTGGAAAGCGCTTGGCGACTAGTCTTCATGCCCAGTGTATTGTTGTTTATGTGGAAACGCCGGAATTGCAGCGCCTACCTGCCGAGCGCCGTGATGCGGTTTTGAAGGTGTTGCGTCTCGCAGAGCAGTTGGGTATTGAAACGGTGACGTTGTCAGCGTTGGTGATTAGTGATGCTGTGCTGAATTTCGCCCGGGTGCGTAATGTTAGCAAAATTGTGTTGGGTAAACCCGGACGCAGAGGTTGGAAACGTTGGTTGTTGGGCTCGGTGGTCGATGTCTTGATTAGCGATGCCCATAACATCAATATTTATTTGTTGGGAAGTCCTCGCGATGACAGTCTCGAGCAGGCCGATCGTAAGCATGGTAACGTTACCAAAGCTACGCTTGCCAGTTATCCTTGGGATAGGACAAGAAAGCGTTGGTCAGGCTGGTTCTGGGCTGTCGCCACTCCGGTTTGTTGCAGTTTGTTGGCCTGGTTGATGGCAGGGCAATTTGAAGCCGCTAATTTGGTTATGATTTATTTGCTAGGGGTTGTGTTTGTGGCTACACGTTTTGGTCGCGAAGCTTCGGTTTTGGCTTCGGTGCTGAGTGTCGCTGCTTTCGATTTTTTCTTTGTCAGTCCAGCGCTGACCTTTGCCGTTGCCGACGCTCAGTATTTGGTCACTTTTCTGATTATGCTGCTGGTGTCTCTGGTTATCAGCCATCTCACCAGTAATATGCGCTCTCAGGCCAAAGTGGCTGCACATCGTGAGCGGCGAGCAAGTGTACTTTATGCGCTCAGTGAGGAACTGGCGACTTGCCGTACTTTGACTGATGCGGCTCGTGTTGCAACTCGCCATATCAAGGCAGAGTTTGGAGGCGCTAATGTCTTGTTGTTTCCCATGGAGGATGGAAGGATTGCTTATCCGCTCGATCCGCCAGTCACTGAGTCGCTCCGAGGTTGTGATCTCAGTGTCGCGCAATGGGTATTTGATAATGGGCAGATGGCGGGGCAAGGAACCGATACTTTGCCAGGAGCCAATGCGGTGTTTTTGCCAATGCCCGGTTTTCGTGGAGTGATCGGTGTACTGGCGTTGCGTGCTGCAAATTTGCGGCGGGTTTTTCTGCCGGAGCAACGGCGCTTGCTGGATACCTTTATTAGTCAGATTGCCCAAGCTATTGAGCGTGTGCGTTTTGCTGAAGAGGCGCAACAAAACAGCATGCGGATAGAGTCTGAAGTTTTGCGAAATTCGCTGTTGAGCGCCATTTCCCACGATTTGCGTACGCCATTAGCCTCGATTGTTGGCGCTGCCAGTACGCTGGTGGAAAATGACGCACATTTGTCAGTTGATGATCGGCAGGAATTAAGCCTGACCATTTATGACGAAGCGTTGCGCATGTCAAATCTGACCAATAATATTCTTGATATGGCTAGGCTAGATGCCGGGCAAGTGCAGCTTAATCGACAGTGGTATCCGCTGGATGAAGTTATCGGCGCTGCGTTGACACGCATGACCAAGCGGTTGCAGGGACGGACGATTAAAGTCAAGCTGCCTGATGTTCTTACACTTGCACACTTGGATGCGGTATTGATTGAACAAGTTCTGATCAATTTCCTGGAAAATGCTTGTAAATATACCCCTTCGGATAGCGTTATTGATATTATGGCAGAGCGGAGTCTACATACCATAAAAATAACGGTAGCCGATCGCGGTGCCGGTATTCCCGCAGGTGAGGAAGATAAACTGTTCGATAAGTTTTATCGCCTCAAACGTGAGGGTACGCAAAGCGGTGCCGGTTTGGGTTTGGCAATCTGCAAGGCTATTGTTAATGCCCACGGCGGTGTTATCGGCGCCAATAATCGCCAGGGTGGCGGAGCCCAGTTCTTTTTTATCCTGCCTGCCGATGAAATGCCACCTACAATGAGTGAGGAACTGATATCGGATGAATACCGCCAAACAGGTTATTGTAATCATTGAAGATGACCCGCAAATTGGCCGTTTTTTGCGAACCAGCCTCTGTGCGCATGGCTTTCAACTGTTTATTGCAGAAACAGGTGAGCGCGGGTTGCTGGAAATCAGTATGCGAAAGCCTGATCTGGTAGTTCTTGATCTGGGTTTGCCGCAAATGGACGGGATTACTGTCATCAGTAAAGTTCGCGAATGGTCGAATTTGCCGATTATTGTGCTTTCGGCACGCAGTCAGGAAAGCGATAAGGTACTGGCGTTGGATACCGGTGCGGATGACTACTTAACCAAGCCGTTCAGTATCGGCGAGTTGCTGGCGCGGATTCGAGTATCTTTAAGGCATTCGGCACAAGTTGCTGGTGATGGGGTAGGAGCTTTGTTCTGTTCAGGTGATTTACGTGTGGATTTGTCCCGACGTAGTGTTCATGTCAATGATAAAGAAATTCATCTGACACCAATTGAATACCGGTTGTTGACGGTTTTAATCCGCAATTTTGGAAAAGTGGTTACCCATCGGCAATTGTTGCTGCATGTTTGGGGACCGACCTATGTCGAACATGCTCATTATGTCAGGATATACATGGGGCAATTGCGGCAAAAGCTGGAAATGGATCCCGCACATCCGCGCTACTTGCTAACAGAGGCAGGGATTGGCTACCGTTTCGCAGATATTGGTCTGTAAAAATAAGTAACCTCGTTGTTTATCCATTTCATGTTTGCATCATTGAACTGGTCTGTTCTTATCAAGGTCAGACTTTACACATTGAAAAAGTATTTTGGTGGATTTGGGCTAGACTAGTCATTAACCAATACCAAAGTGTTGCCTCATTCAGATAGCATGTATTTCAATTTGTTTTACAGTATCATGTCCAATAAGAGATATAACAGGGTAGCATTGTTTTGATTTGAAATTCAGATAAGTTGTTGGTCTGTCGAAAAAGGGCTGTGACAATATTTATTGCTTTACATGCCTGTCTGATATTATTTTAATAACGTTACTTTTATTACCGTGAGATTAAGAATGAATAAAGTACCCACTAAATCAGCACCTAAAACAGGTTCTCCCGAAATTGAACATGATGAAGATGATATCTTTGAAGGTGGTGAATTCTCAATTTCTGACGGTCTTGCTGAAGAAGAGACCGTTAAAAGAGATGCACGAAGAAAGATTGAAATCTATTGGGAAAAAAAGCGTTTACGAGAGCAATTTGAAGATTTTGACGAGTCTGAATTTGGCTTTTAATCGTTTTT
>JACXTQ010000195.1 GCA_016919605.1 Methylovulum sp. | reverse complement strand
GAGAGAAATCGCAGGCTTTACAATGGCCGGAAATAATCAGAGGAAAATCGGCCAAAATGAAAAAGTTTTGGACAGGCAATAAAAAAGGCCTAGGTATTTCTACCTAAGCCTTTGTATTCTTTGGAGCTGGAGATGGGACTCGAACCCGCGACCGGCTGATTACAAATCAGCTGCTCTACCAACTGAGCTACACCAGCAAAGAGCGACTATTATACACCATTTTTTGTGCTTGCATAGCTTTTTTATAATTTTTCGTGTCTGCCTTTTTATTTATGACGCGGCTAGGCCGGCGATGTTGTAGCCGCAATCAACATAGGTGATTTCGCCGGTGATGCCGGAGGCTAGGTCTGAACACATGAACGCGGCGGCGTTGCCGACTTCTTCGATGCTGACGTTGCGTTTTAAGGGGGCGGTGTCGGCGGCTTTGCTGAGCATGGCTTTAAAGTTGTTGATGCCGGAGGCGGCCAAGGTTCTGATGGGGCCGGCTGAGATGGCGTTGACGCGGGTGCCTTCGGGGCCTAAGGCGACGGCCATGTAACGGACGTTGGCTTCTAGGCTGGCTTTGGCGACTCCCATGACGTTGTAGTTGGGGATGGCACGTTCTGCGCCCAAGTAGGTCAAGGTAAGCAAGGAGCCGTTGCGGCCTGCCATCATGGCGCGTCCGGCTTTAGCCAAGGCGGTGAAGCTGTATGAGCTGATGTCATGGGCGATGCGGAAGTTGTCGCGGGTGGTGGCGTTGACGTAATCGCCATCAAGGGCATCACGCGGGGCGTAGGCGACCGAATGGACGATGCAGTCCAAACCATCCCAGCGTTCGCCTAAGACTTTAAATACGTTGTCGATATGGTCATCGTTGCTGACATCGCACTCTATGGTGATGGATGATTCGCATTCGGTCGCCATTTCGACTACGCGGCTTTCCAGTTTTTCATTTTGAAAGGTAAACGCCAGTTCGGCACCTTCACGGTACATGGCTTTGGCAATCCCCCAGGCAATGGAGCGGTTGCTCGCTAAGCCTACTATCAAAACACGTTTACCTTGCATAAATCCCATATCATCGCCTCGTCTGTTTATTGTTAAAATTATGTTGTTCTATGGGCCACTGCTCTATAAAGTGGCCTACTGTTAATGCGTTGTAAGTTTAAGATCAATCGAGAAGGATAACGATGCCAGCCTATCGTTGTCAATGTTAATCAATCCCCCTGTTGGGGAGGCTTTGGAGTTACCGAACTGCAATGAAAATATCAAGCTGTGCCGTTTTGCTGACTGCCCTTATGTTATTGGGTGCTTGTCAGCCATCACAATTGAATAACCCTTATGGCGATGCTGACGATCAGTTGGACATTTTATATCAATCTTTCTCAGAACGCCCGAAGCATCTGGACCCGGCGGTTGCTTACGCCTCTAATGAGTACGCGTTTATTGCGCAGATTTATGAGCCGCCGTTGCAATACCATTATTTAAAGCGGCCTTATCAGCTGACTCCGTTGACGGCTAGCGCTTTGCCGCAGGTACAGTACCTAAATGCCCAAGGCGCTCTGTTGCCAGATACAGCGGCGGAGCAGGACATTGCTTTTACCGATTATATTATCACGCTACAAGCGGGTGTCCGCTACCAGCCCCACCCTGCCCTGGCAAAAGATGCCCACGGTGATTACCTGTATCACCATTTAAGTGCGGATGTGATTGCCAATCTTAAGACGCTGTATGATTTGCCTAAAACGGGTACTCGCACTTTACTTTCAGAAGATTATGTCTATCAAATCAAACGCTTGGCACACCCAAAAATACAATCACCGATTGCCGAAATTATGAAAAATTATATTGTCGGTTTTGCTGAGTTTGCTCAGCAGGTCGCCGATAAACCGAAAACGGCGATTAAAGAGATGTCTATGGAAGGGGTGGTGGCTAATAGCCCGACACAATACCGCATCCGCATTAAAGGCAAATATCCGCAATTCAGTTATTGGTTGGCGATGCTGTTTTTCGCGCCGATGCCGTGGGAAGCTGATGTTTTTTATGAACAACCAGGCTTAAAGGACAAAAACATCACGTTGGATTGGTTCCCTATTGGTACGGGGGCGTATTTCTTGGCGGAAAATAATCCTAACCGCCGTATGGTGTTGGGAAAGAATTCCTATTTTCACGCCGAATCTTATCCGACCGAGGGTGAGCCTGAGGATAAGGCTAAGGGTTTGTTGGCCGATGCGGGCAAGCCGTTGCCGTTTATTGACAAGGCGGTGTTTATGTTGGAAAAGGAAACTATCCCTTATTGTAGCAAGTTTCAGCAAGGGTATTTTGACGCTTCCGGCATTGCCTCTGACAATTTCGACCAAGCCGTGCAGTTTACGGGAGGCGGCGAAGTGGCGTTGACCGAGACTATGAAAGCTAAGGGGATGCAGTTGCAGACCAGCGTGGAAACCTCAACGTTTTATATGGGCTTTAATATGCTCGACACCACCGTGGGCGGCACTAGCGAAAGTGCGCGGAAATTGCGCCAAGCGATTGCGATTGCTGTGGATTTTGAAGAATTTATCTCCATTTTCCGCAACGGGCGCGGCGTACCTGCCCAAGGGGTTATCCCCCCTGGCATTTATGGCTTTGTTGACGGACAAGACGGCATTAACAGCGCGGTTTACGAGTGGCGCGATGGTAAGCCGCACCGTAAAACTATCGCCGCCGCCAAGCAGCTCTTGGCAGAAGCCGGTTATGCCAATGGCGTGAACCCAAAAACCGGCCAAGCGTTGATTTTGTATTTTGATACGATGGCGGCGGGTGTCGATGACCGTCCGATGCTGAATTGGTATCGCAAGCAGTTTGCCAAGCTGGGCTTGGAACTGGTTATCCGTGCCACCGATTACAACCGTTTTCAGGAAAAAATGCGCACCGGCAACGCGCAAATTTTCACTTGGGGCTGGAACGCCGATTACCCAGACCCTGAGAATTTCTTGTTTTTGCTGTACGGGCCAAATGCGAAAGTGAAGTTTGGTGGCGAAAATGCCAGCAATTATCAAAATCCTGAGTTTGACCGCCTGTTTGAAAAAATGCGCAATATGGACAATGGTGAGGAGCGTTACCAACTGATCCAACAACTGCAAGCGCAAGTCCGCCACGATGCCCCGTGGTTGTTTGGTTTCCATCCGAAAAACTTTGCGCTGTTCCATAGCTGGTATAAGAACCTGAAACCTAATTTGATGGCCAACAACCAGCTTAAATATACGCGCATCAACGCCCAAGAGCGGGCGCAAAAACGGGAGCAATGGAACCAAGCGGTATTTTGGCCGTTCTGGCTGGCGGCTGGCGGTTTGGTGTTGCTGGCGTGGCCTGCGGTTAGGGCTTATCGGCGCAAGTTGCGGGGATGATTTTTATTAAAACCCCCCTTCCCTATTTGTTATAGACTTCCATTTGATTACCCATTTATCATGATTCAATATATCATCCGCCGCATTTTATACGCCTTCCCTATTTTACTGGGGGTTAACATCCTCACCTTTGTGCTGTTTTTTATCGTCAACAGCCCTGATGACATGGCACGGTTACAGCTTGGGCAAAAGCATATCACCCAGCAGGCCATTGATAACTGGAAGCACCAACATGCTTATGATTTGCCGTTGTTGTGGGATAGCCACGCTGTTGGCGGGGAAAAATTGACCCATACCATTTTCTTTGAAAAATCCGCCAGCTTGTTTATGTTTCGCTTCGGCATGTCGGATAGCGGGCGCAATATCGGCGCGGATATTCAAGAACGCTCCCTGCCTAGCTTGGCGTTGGCCTTACCGACCTTGGTGGTGGGGTTGGGGGTCAATATCTGCTTGGCCTTGATGATGGTGCTGTTCCGCAACAGTTATTTGGAACAGGCGGGAATGGTGCTGTGCGTGTTGCTGATGTCGGTGTCGTCATTGTTTTATATTATCGGCGGGCAGTTTTTTGCCGGTAAGCTCTTAAAGCTGGTGCCGATTTCCGGTTATGATAATGGTTTTGCCGCGTTTAAGTTTTTGATCTTGCCCATCCTCATCGGTGTGTTTTCGGGCATTGGTTCAGGGGTACGCTGGTACCGCACGCTGTTTTTGGAAGAAGTCGGTAAAGATTATGTTCGCACTGCCCGTGCTAAAGGGTTGACCGAAACCGCAACTCTATTCCGGCATGTGTTACCCAATGCCATGATCCCAATTTTGACCGGGGTGGTAGTGGTATTGCCATCATTGTTTTTGGGTAGCTTGGTAATGGAATCGTTTTTCAGTATTCCAGGGCTGGGTAGCTACACGATTGATGCTATCAACAACCAAGATTTTGCCACAGTTAGGGCAATGGTGTTTTTAGGCTCTTTGCTGTATGTGCTGGGTCTGTTGCTGACGGACATTTCTTATACGTTGGTTGACCCTAGGGTAAGGCTGTCGTGATCTAAAGGGTAAAATATCGGTGGCTCTATAGGGTTCAGGATGTTTTTAAAATACATTATATTCACCCAACATTGTCGGTCATCCTGATGAACGGCTTCCTCCCGTGCGCTAGATTAGGCGAATAATAAGCCACCAAGCGGTCAGTCTCAGGCCATTGCCATGCCAACCGCTTGGTTATCCTCATAAACTTAACTTCTTAGTTATTCTTTAGTCCATTTGGCCGCCAGTTGTCCTGAGAACTGACCAAAATAAGTGCCGACCACGATAGAAATCGAGATGACCAGCAAGGGATTGTTCAGGGAAATGGTCAGCAATACGTCTTGGTTCAATTTGTCAGGGGTTTGCAGCAAATACGCGAAAGTTGACGAGTAACCCAAAACGCTGGCAGGGATGGCGGCCAGGCGTGGGCAACTGGCGGCAAGGCACATCACGATAACGGCAATGGCTACCGTGATCGCCGCCATAGCAGGGAAGCCAAGCAGGGTATCGGGGGCGATTTCAGTCAACAACAAGGCGGTGATCCAAGCCATGAAAACACCGAAAATGCCACAGACGATAGTGTTCATCAGGGCTTCTTGGTTAGCGCCCAACAAAAAGTAAGCCGCCCAGGCAATGGTCGCCGCCCAGATGAAAAACACGCCGCTGGCAGGCCCTACCGCTAAAAAGGTCGCCACGCCGGCCAGTACACCAATGCTTACAGAAAGTGCGGTCAGTTTGTTCATTAATAATCTCCAATTAAAACCTCAGTGAGTGGATGTGACCGGATTAGCCAGTGAGGCGGCTTGTCTTATCCGGCGTTCGGATGGGGGATGGAAAAAATCCGAACTTTTCTGATGTTAGCAGAGATTAAAGCTAAGGGAAAAGGTAAATATTCCTATATGGCTTGAATTACTGTGGACTAATCCTCATTTCTGTCAATTAACGGGGGTTTTGGGCTGGATGGGCGTGACTTTTTTCGCACTTTTATGGTTATACCCTGTAAAATGGCTGGACATATTTGATATAAGTCCAGGTTGAGTAACTTTTAGGATAAAAAAACATGTTTAGAGGAACAACCATACTTTCTGTGCGCCGAGGCGGTAAAGTGGTGATCGGTGGCGACGGGCAAGTGACTTTAGGGAATACGGTCATGAAGGGTAATGCCCGGAAAGTGCGCCGTTTGTATCATGACAAGGTGATCGCCGGTTTTGCCGGTGCAACTGCCGATGCCTTTACCTTATTTGAGCATTTTGAGGGCAAGTTGGAAAAGCATCGGGGCAATTTGACCCGCGCCGCCGTGGAAATGGCCAAGGATTGGCGCACTGATAGGGCTTTGCGTAAGTTGGAAGCGTTGCTGGTGATTGCCGATGCCAAAACCTCGTTGATTATTTCGGGTACGGGCGATGTGATTGAGCCGGAGCATGATTTGATGGCGATAGGTTCGGGTGGGGCGTTCGCCCAAGCCGCCGCACGGGCGTTGCTGGAAAACACCGATCTAAGTGCGCGGGACATTGTGGAGCGGTCGTTAAATATTGCCGCTGACATTTGTATTTACACCAACCACAATCTCCGTATCGAAGAGCTTGACGCAGAACCTAACGAGTAAGACGAGCAAACCCATGACACAAATGACACCCAAAGAAATTGTTAGCGAATTGGACAAACACATTATCGGTCAGGCCAGCGCCAAGCGGTCGGTGGCGATTGCGTTACGTAACCGTTGGCGGCGGCAAAATGTCGATCCGGCCTTGCGCAACGAGATCACCCCCAAAAATATTCTGATGATCGGCCCTACCGGAGTCGGCAAAACTGAAATCGCCCGCCGTCTGGCGCGTTTGGCGAACGCCCCGTTTATCAAAATTGAAGCCACCAAATTTACCGAAGTCGGTTATGTAGGCCGTGATGTCGAGTCGATTATCCGTGATTTGGTGGATTCGGCGATTAAAATGACGCGGATCAACGAAATGGAGAGGATGCAGACTCAAGCCGCCGACTCGGCGGAAGAGCGCCTGCTGGATATTTTATTGCCATTGCCGTTGTCACCGACCGGCAGCTTATCAATGTCAGAAGAAGCCACCCGGCTGAAAATGCGCAATAAATTACGTGCCGGTGATTTGGACGAGCGTGAAATTGAAATTGATGTCCATGTCGCGCCCATGGGTGTGGAAATTATGGCGCCGCCGGGCATGGAAGAAATGACCAATCAATTGCAAGGCATGTTCCAAAACATGAGTTCCGAGCGCACCAAGCCGCGCAAGATGAAAGTCAGCAAGGCGCTAAAGGTGTTGCAGGAAGAGGAAGCCGCCAAATTAGTCAATGATGATGACATCAAATTACGCGCTGTGGAAGCGGTTGAGCAGCATGGCATCGTCTTTTTGGATGAAATCGACAAAATCTGTAAACGCGGCGAACATGGCGGCGGCAGCGGCGAAGTGTCACGTGAAGGTGTACAGCGTGACTTGTTGCCCATCGTTGAAGGCAGCACTGTCAGCACCAAATATGGTATGGTTAAAACTGACCACATCCTGTTTATTGCCTCAGGGGCGTTCCATGTCGCCAAGCCATCGGATTTAATCCCCGAACTGCAAGGCCGTTTTCCGATCCGTGTCGAATTAAGCCCATTGTCAGCCGAAGATTTTGTGCGTATCCTGACTGAACCTAACGCTTCGTTGACCGAGCAATACAGTGCCTTGTTGGCGACCGAAGGCGTTTCCCTATCGTTTGCCGCCGATGGCATCCAACGCATTGCCGAATTGGGTTGGCAAGTGAACGAAAAGACCGAAAATATCGGTGCGCGGCGTTTGCATACCATTTTAGAACGCTTGTTGGAGGAAATTTCCTTTAATGCGCCGGATTTGCTGGAAAAAATTATCATTATTGATGCCGCTTATGTCGATAAGCATCTGAGCGAATTTGTTGAAGATGAAGATTTAAGCAGGTATATTTTGTAGGCGGATTGTGCCCCGTGGCATAGGCTTTCCATCCAGGCGACAAGCCTTTACCTAAAAGTCGGAAAGGGTTTAGCCGTAAACCCTTTCTTCATCTCCCCTAAAAATATCACTCTATGGCCCATATACTCATTATCCATGAAGTCGAAGACTATGCGGCATGGAAAAAAATATTCGATAATGCCGCCGCCATCAGAAAAACCGCTGGCGAGCAAAGCTATCAGGTTTTAAAATTTGCCGATGATGCCAATAACATCGTCCATTTTTCAAGCTGGTCAAGCATCGCCGATGCCAAGGCTTTTTTTGAATCACCCGAATTGGTTGAAATCAGAAAACAAGCGGGCGTGAAAGCCCCAAAATTTATCTATCTGGATTTGTTAGAAGCGGGCGTGCTGTAGGCGCAGCATCGCTTACACAAAGCCAATTCAGGTCTATACTTACAATAACCTGCTTACCTATCAAAATTATACGCAACGAGCACACGTTGGGTTTAAACTCATCTAATGATGGCTTAAACCATCTCTAACCATCCAAAATAGAGGTTCTTAGGGTAAACTAAGCCCCATCCAATCTGACTTACTGTATCCACATGCGCCTAACTATAAAACCCTGTAATAGCCTGCCCGTTGAAATCAAGCACCATCAACTGTCCAACCGTTTGGAAATCAGTTTTGACGATGGCAGCGTGTTTGTCCTGCCTAGCGAATATCTACGCGTATTTACCCAATCGGCAGAAGCGGTCGGCCATGGCCCTGGGCAAGAGACTTTGCAAACGGGTAAGGAAAACGTAGCCATTAAGGACATCCGCCCTATCGGCAATTACGGCATTTTGCTGGCCTTTAGCGATGGCCACGACACGGGCATTTATACCTGGGATTTGCTGTATCTGTTAGGTTCTGACTATCAAACATTGTGGGCCGATTACCTGCACCACTTGGAAGCGGCCAATATCGTCCGCACTCCGCCACGAACGCACTCGCATTAATATAGGGGAATAACCATGACTACCGATAACACCACCCATTTCGGCTTTAAGCAAGTCGCCGTTGACGAAAAAGTCAAACTGGTGCGCGGGGTTTTTGATTCCGTTGCCGAACAATACGACATCATGAATGACCTGATGTCCTTAGGCATACACCGTATCTGGAAACGTATCGCCGTACAACTGAGTAACGTCCGTAAAGGCGAAAAAGTGCTGGATTTGGCGGGTGGCACCGGCGATTTGACCACACTATTCCATGACCGGGTCGGCAGTGACGGCCAAGTGGTGCTGGCGGACATCAACGCGCAAATGCTGCGCACCGGTCGTGACCGCCTGATAGACCGTGGCTTGGTGGACACTATCCGTTACGCCCAAGTCAACGCCGAATGCCTGCCGTTTGAAGACAATACCTTTGACTGCGTCTGCATCGCCTTTGGCTTGCGTAACGTCACCGACAAAGATGCCGCCTTACGCTCCATGTACCGCGTCCTGAAACCGGGCGGGCGAGTGATCGTGCTGGAATTCTCACACCCCACCGATAAAGTCACCGAAAAAGTCTACGATTTTTACTCGTTCAACATCCTGCCAAAAATAGGCCGCTTTATTGCCAAAGACGAAGACAGCTACCGTTATCTGGCGGAATCCATCCGTATGCACCCTAAGCAAGAAGAACTAAAAAAAATGATGGAAAACGCCGGACTGGAGCGCTGCGAATATTTCAACATGACACAAGGGATTGTCGCAGTACATAGAGGTTATAAAATCTGACATGGTCATTAAGCCGCTGTTACTGGGAGCCTTAGAAACCGCCTGCCGCGAGTATTTGGCGTTGGACAGCAATAGCCCGGCGGTGCTCGCACCCCTGGCAGGCAAGGTCATTGCCGTGACCATCACCCCGTTTAACGAAACCTTATACCTGTGTCCGGCAGTGGATACCATCCAGTTGCTGGATGAGTTTCTAGGGGAGCCGGACACCCGTTTGACAGGGTCATTATTTGCGTTCGGCCTGATGGGCTTGAGCGGCAAACCGATGCGCTCTATTTTTTCCGGTGAAGTGACGGTGACAGGGGATATGCACACTGGGCGCAGGTTCCAAGAGCTGTTTGCCAAATTGGATATTAATCTGGAAGACACATTAGCACGCTATACAGGTGAACGATTTGCCCATAACCTGAGTCAGTTTTTCCGTGCCGGACAACAATGGGGCAAAGACACGTTAGAAACCTTCCGCCTGAACGCCGCCGAGTTTTTGCAAGAGGAAACCCGTGACTTGCCCGCCGCGCCGGAAATGGACATATTTTGTCGTCAGGTTGATGAATTGCGCTTGGATTTTGACCGATTGCACAGCCGCTTGGCGCGGCTGGAACAAACCAAGCTCAACAAGGCCACCAAAATAGCCCCCATAGATTAAGGTTAAAAGCCACATCCTAAGAGGGTTAAGTTAACGCTAGGGTCTGCACAGTGGACGCAAATAAACACACTATTACAACAATAAATACAGCCCCGGCATTGTACCGAGGGTTCTTTACGCCACCAAAGGTAACGCAGTGATCCGCCCTAAAATTTTAATGCGCTTGGTCCATATCAATTGGGTCTTGTTTATGCACGGCCTTGATGAAATCGTCTTAAAAACACCTTTCTTCCGCCCGATCCGTTTCTTGGCCATTTTTTCACCGTATTACTGGATGAACCGCCAATCGGGCAAGAACGTGCCGCGTGGGGTGAGAATCCGCCAAGCCTTAGAAGACTTAGGGCCGATTTACGTCAAATTTGGCCAAGCCCTATCCACGCGCAAAGACTTATTGCCCGATGATATCGCCGATGAATTGGTCAAACTCCAAGACCGTGTACCGCCCTTTGGCAGCGACATTGCACGGGCCATTATCGAAAAAGAATTGGGCATGTCGATTGAAGAGGCCTTTGCCGAATTTGATCCAGAGCCGATGGCTTCCGCCTCGGTGGCGCAAGTGCACACCGCCACCCTGCATACCGGCCAACACGTCGTGGTCAAAGTCTTGCGCCCCGATATTGAAGGGCGCATCCATTCCGACATGGGGCTAATTTATGAACTGGCACGGATTGCCGAAAAATTCTCGCCCGATGCGCGGCGCTTACGGCCTATGGAAGTGGTCACTGAATTTGAAAAAACCACCCTAGATGAACTGGACTTGGTCAGGGAAGCCGCCAACGCCGCCAAAATCCGCCGTAATTTTGAGAAATCGCAGATTATCTACATCCCCGAAGTCCACTGGGAATATACCCGCCAAAAAGTCATGGTCATGGAAAGGATATATGGCATCCCGGTCGGCGACATCGAACAACTGCGGGCAGGTGGCGCGGATTTTAAATTGCTTGCCGAACGCGGCGTGGAAATCTTTTTCACCCAAGTGTTCCGCGATAACTTCTTCCATGCCGACATGCACCCCGGCAACATCTTTGTAGACCTACCCGCCAAATACATCGCCATAGACTTTGGTATCGTCGGCTCCTTATCCTTATCCGACCAACATTATCTGGCGGAAAACTTCTTGGCTTTCTTCAACCGCGATTACCGCAAAGTCGCGGAAATGCACGTTGAATCCGGCTGGGTCCCGCGCACCACCCGCATAGAAGAATTTGAATCGGCCATCCGTAGCGTCTGCGAACCCATTTTTGAAAAACCCTTAAAAGACATTTCCTTCGGACAACTGCTGCTGCGCCTATTCCAAACCGCCCGCCGCTTTGACATGCGCGTCCAACCGCAATTGGTGCTGTTGCAAAAAACCTTGCTCAACATCGAAGGCCTAGGCCGCCAACTCTACCCCGAATTGGACTTGTGGCAAACCGCCAAACCTTTCCTAGAAGGTTGGTTCCATGAGCGCATGGGGCCGAAAGCCAAAATCAACAAACTCCTAAAACAATTCCCCGAATTCGCCCAACAATTCCCCGAAATCCCTTCCCTGCTCTACAAAGCCCTGGACAACGCTGCCCACGCCCAACAACAAGCCGAAGCCCAACAACGCGAACTGGCGTTACTGCGCGAACACATCGACAGCCACCAACGCAACACCTTATGGGCGATGATAGCCGCCGCCACCTTGATTAGCTTGGCGGTGTTGTTTCAGTAAAAAATGAATAGCATTTGTCAATTGCATTCGCAGTTGACAATATTTTGAAATGGTCTACTAAAGCCGGACACTTCCAAAGGCATATTATAATGTCAACAGAGGTGAAAAATGGGCAAAACAGATAAAGTCAAAAAACCTTGTTACCCTAGAATTTAAGCAAGATGCGGCCAAATTGGTGCTTGAGAAAGGCTATACCCGCACCAGCGTATCGGCAGAACGGTCACGCAACGTCACCGTAAAAAAATACGTCCAGCCCGCCACGCGGTTACGCCGATACAACACCATAACGCCCCCTCACACAATCCAAAATGATAGATGGCGTAGCCCGTATGCAGCGATAGCGAGAACCACGCATATCCCATTCCAACATCCCATGCCGATACAGTGCGATGTGACACGGCTTATCGAAGCCGAAACAACCCGTAATCCACTTCGCTCCTACTTGCTATTGCCGCCTACGATACGCCGTGTTAAGGAATGCGCCTTACCGCATTTCGGCGATGGCGAGATAGGTGTCGGCAATTTCTTTCCAGATACCGTCCGCCACCTGTTTGACGCATTGCACAGCAATATAGGCGTTAGATTCTATCTCGACCTTATCATCATAATAGGCGACCGGAGACAGAGCAAATGCCACAGGGCCAACCTTGCAAACAGCGAGGTAGCCCGTAAGGAGCAAAGCGGATTACGGGAATCGAAGCCGCACAATACCCAATTTCGAAACCTCATGCCGAAATAATGCGTTGAAATACGACCTATCGAAGCCGAGATAACCCGTAATCCGCTTCGCTCCTTACGGGCTACTCGCTGGTTCCATGAGCGCATGGGGCCAAAAGCCAAAATCAACAAACTCCTGAAACAATTCCCCGAATTTGCCCAACAATTCCCCGAAATCCCTTCCCTGCTGTACAAAGCCCTGGACAACGCCCAACAACGCAAATTGGCGTTACTGCGCGAACACATCGACAGCCACCAACGCAACACCCTATGGGCCATGATAGCCGCCGCCACCTTAATTAGCTTGGCGGTGTGGTTTCAGTAAGCGATATAGTATAATTGGGATAGGGGGGCAATTGCCTACTTATCCCAAATCTTTAAGTTGAATCAGCACCCCAAAGCCTAATGACCTGGTCTAATGTTGAGGGCTTCCAATTTTTCTAAAGTAATCACCACCCCCTCAACTTCATCGCTATCGAAGTCGTCTCGGTCAGCTTCTTCATGTGTGCCCTTATTGAGGTATGTCCATACTAAATTTTTTTCTGGTATACCAAGCACTTCATCAAACGCGGCAATGATGTGTGGCTTATGTGCGTGATTAAAAGTAGTTAAGCTTTTTATTTTTTTTTGCAATGCCTCACATAGATGTCTAAGAGCAGGCTCTGCGCCTGCACCTGCCAGTTGTACGTGAATTATTCCGTGATCATGGCTGCCAAGCCAGCACCATACCCTTTCCGTAAGCATTTCAAGAGCCTTACGTGAAGCATCGAGTGCTCCTCGGTCATTTAATTCCTCTCGGGCTGCTCGTGCCATCTCAACGTAATTACGGCTCTTCACATCGCGCTTTATTCTTGGGTGATAGTTGCCATTATGATTTTTAAACAGAAATACTTTAGAGTCATCGCGAACAGATTTTGGTAAGCTTTGATGAATGTCTTTGATAAATTCGTGGCTGTGGCATGTGACTATAATTTGAGTGTTTGCAAAATGCTCGCTCTCAAAAATTGTTTCTCTGATACCCCGCCTGTGATCATGGTCGATTGCGTTGATAGCATCATCGAAAACTATTAGCGGCCCCGCCTGACTCATGCTCTTCGCTAACAAAATAGCCAAACCTAAGCATCGAATATGCCCCTCACTCAAAACATTGAGTGCATCAACTCTGGCATGGGGTTTATTCCGAAAGCTAATTTCAATTTTTTGCTCTCCAGTCAATGGAAAATATAAGGCAGCTAGCTTATCAGCATCCAAATCTTTTCTATTGAATTCGTTATAGAGCATCATGGCTCTGTTGTTGAGGCCAGCCATTAGCTTTTCTGGAAGCTGATTTCTATATTGCTTCAACAACAAAAGAAAAAGATCATATGCTTTCTTGATCAGAGTATCTCGCTGAATGTCTATAGCTTCCTGAGCAACTTCTCCGATTAATCTTTCGTTTCCTTTTTCAAACTCTCCAAGTTGCTGTCGTGCAGTAGCCACCCGTTCAATCAATTGTTGGCGTTTGTTGTCCTGTAATTGGATTAATAATTGAAATTCGTTGAGTTTGTCACGCTCGTCAATATTTTTTTGCCGCTCTTCAAGTGATTGTCTTGAAATGTTATCTTGATTTTCTATACGTTGGGCAACCTCCAAGAGGTTTTCGAGAGTAGGTATTCTTTCATCAGGATTAGCTTCATAAATGCTAGTCCACCATACAGCGGTGATGGCCTTAGGAAGTGTTGCCAAAAAACGCCCCAGAAAAGTGTTTTGTTCACCATGGGAAGCAATAAAGTCGTAGAGCGTTTCAAGCCGCCTTTTCAAAGTTATCAAAATTTCTGCCACTTCTTCAGCTGTGTGACTTTGTTTGACTTGAAGTTCTGCCAAAAATTTTAATTGCTCCAGTCCCTTTGCTGCTTTTTCATATGGGTTGTGCAATACATGATTTGACCCATTAAGAGGTGTATCACATGCAGGACAATTGTTACTCTCAGTGGGTTGCAGAGCTATGACTGCGGTGTAAAGATTTTTGAAAGAAATTTGGGTAGCTTGCTTCTCCAAGTTGGATGTTATTGTGTCCAATTCTACTTGCGCAGCATCGGCTTTCTTGTAGAGTGTTTGGAGTTCTTCTCGAGTCACATTGAGAACTTGTGGTGGAACCGCATTTAAAATATCATTCAGCTGCCTGAGGCGGCCTGGACTCTCTGTGCTTCCAATAAGTTTTTTGAGACCTTCATATGTCATGCCTTCAGAGTAAGTGATGGCTATAGCCAATTCTTCCTCATTTAGGGTTTTTATAGATTCCGCCTCATTATTCACAGCCATCTGATATTGAACCAGAGAGGCACGTTTTTTTTCTAGGAACTGTTCTTTGGTATTTGTGAGGCTAAGCTGATTGTCTATAGATTCATTAAAGTGTCTCACGAACTCGTTGAACTTATCCATTCCAAAAAGCGTAGCAATAAGTTCCGTTCGTTGCGCTGCCGGTCTTGCCGCTATCCGAGAAAATGAGTCAATTCTGTTTTTTTCTATAAAACAAAATCTGTAGGTATTAGGGTTAGCTGTAACACTTATTTCGTTACCCTTATGGTCTTTAGCCTTTAAAATTGGGCTTTCAAATTTGCGCTCATGGATATTGGACAGGTAAGTAGTTTGAGGGATCCTATTAGCATCAGCCTCCTCCACCGATCCTATAAGTGCATATTCAAAAGCTTCGCAAAGGCTTGTTTTTCCACTACCATTTGGCCCATAAAAGAGAAGGATTCGTTGTTGCAGGTCGAAGGGTTCAGGATATCGAAATCCTCGGAACGGGCCAACTGTAAGATGATGGAGTCGATGCCATACCCATGTTTCATTTGTCGCAGTTGAAGGAATATCCGGCAAGGTATCTGGGGCCTGCGATAAAGAGCGTCGGGCGATTTTCACTAAAGTAACGGAGCGTTGACTGTGTTGGAGAGAAGTTTCCTGGATTGTATCAAAATTTGCCAAAATCAGGTTAGCTAGGCGGCGCACATCAGAAGAAGCTCTACTGGTCGGCAAATGAAGCCATCTAACGAATTCTTTAAAGTCATTTTTGGCTGATGCCATGTACCCCTCCTACAGGCTTACAAAATATGAATGGATTTCATGTTAATCCAATGGGTTTTCAACATGGTAAAAAGCGTAACTATCACACCCTATCGCGTTAAACTGGTAACAGCGCATTCCAGTCAATCACCTTAATTTGTTGCTCAGCAACCTTTACCAGTTGTTTGTCGTTGGTGCAAAATTGTTCGCACCCTGCATGGATAGCGGCGGCTAGGTGTAATGCGTCAGGTGTTTTTAGATGGCTTGTGGCGCGTAGCGTTGCGGCCAAATCAAAAACTGCACGGTTTAGATCGACAAATTCACAAGCCGCAAAAAAAGCGTCGTAGATTTTCAGGTGCGCGGCATTGTTTTGTCGAATGGCCAATAATCGGGCTTCTAGCCTAACCAATTCAGAACTGAACACGGTTTGAAATGCCAAATAGTTTTTCAGAGCCTTACGTTGTTCGGTATTGCCTTCTATCAAGCCAATGACCATGCAACTATCTAAATAAATACCCATTTTCAATCCCAGCTTTGCCGCTCTTGCTGCATATAGTCATTGATGGCTTCACGGCTTAAGCCGATTCCATCGGCCTGATCGGGTAACGTATCTAAAAACGCCGCCATTTTTGCGGCGGGGGTTGGCTTTATTTCCGGCAATTCGTAAATGATGGCGATTTTTGCATAACCTGCGGGGATGGTGTCGGGCAACGACAGTTTTAGTTGATGGTTTGGGGGGATTTGGGTTTCTATTTCATAGTAGGCTTGCATGATGTTTTCCTATGTCTATGGGGCTTGTCAGCGAGCCTGACTTCAACCCTAAAGTGCAGTCTAAATCATTTTATCATTTAGGTGTTATTTCTATAAAAACAGCCGTATAACATTGGCTTTATTTTACAACACTAAAGATGCTAACGGCAAACCTCTTGGATTGCGCTTTACAATTTGCACAGCCAACAAAAAATAACTATCGTGGCTGGTTTTGATGCCGCTGGTGACAGGGCGATGGCGGGGCTTGGATACGGCGTTTTTGTTGACGGGGATATGGGCGCGGCCTAAGGGGGCAGTACAGGACACAGTCAGGCTTATTTCTTGTCGTATATTTTTTGCACCAGTTCATAAAACCAAGCTGGACGGAACAGCACCACCCACATCAGCAACACGCCGGTAATGGGTATCGGGCCGATTTCAAGAAGTGTGATGACAAACAGCGCCAAAAAACAAAGGCTACGCATGACAGGTCTCCATAAGCTTTATCCGTGCCGTGTCCGTGCCGGCATTAAACCGCGTTAAAAATTGATGAACACCGAGCCCATAATCAAATGCCGCATAGTGTCGCTGGTGTGGGTGAGGTTATCCACATATTGGTTCATATAACCCAATTCGGTGCGGACATTTTTGTTAAACGACCAACCCAAACCGGCAAACGCACGGTTTTGGTCAAATCCGGCCTGACCACCGTAAGGGGTGTCGTTCAGGCGGATAAAAAACTCATCCCAAGCAATCAGGCTCAAACGCGGCTCAGCTGCCAGCGGGTGCATAAAGCGCACCATTTGCCGTGGGCGTACCCGCACATTGCTATCTTGCAAAAAATTGCTTTCAATCAGCGTCCTTAATGACAAAGTACCCAAGCTGGTCGGCAACACATAACGCAAGCCCGGCCAGACATCTTGCTGGGACACAAAACTCTTACCACTATTTTGGGTGGGCAACCAGGTGTAACCCGCCCAAACGGTCAGACGGTCAGTCAATGAATAACCGATGGCCGCCCGCATCATACCTTGATACCAATGGCTAAAGTCACCGTCATACCGTGATTGCGTTTCCAGCCAGATGCGGGTTTTTTCCAATTTTGGGTCTACTACTTTTAAGCTACCCTCGCCGACCATTTGCAGCCAGCTGCCGTCATCTTCAACAAAGTTAGGCGGTGGGGCTGCGTTAGCCGCCACTGAGGCTAAGGCTGCCGTGCCTAAGCATAGGGCCGTGGCTAATGCCGTTAATGTTTTCATCGTATATCCCTAAATTCGCTGATAGTCGCGTAAGTGATTTGAAGCCTTGGCCCACCTCGATGCACTACAAGCGTATCGGAGTGTGGGCTAAAGCTATAAGGGGGGGGCAGCGTGAGAGGGGTAAGGCTACCCGCACCCCAGGGGGCACGGTTTTTAGTTATAGCTAGAGAGCATTTTATGTTTACGGGCGGCCAATGGATGATCTGAATAAGCTTCGTGGTATTCCAAGCCGTAAAATTCACATTTTCCGCCTTGTGCTTCATAATCATGCTGAAAATGGTGCATGTATTCCATGACACTATGGTCGAGCAAATAAGCGTCGTTCAATTGAAAAATGACGGTCTTGCCTAATGCTACCGCCGCCATCGCATCTTTTAAGGCCATAAAGTTAGAGAAAATAGCCGCACCGCTGATTTTTACCAAAACGGTGTTGTTATCGGGTTGCTGGATTTCAAAATTAATTTTGAACAAGTTGTTCAGCTTAACGCCACGGCCAATATGAATCAATAATTTGACGGCAATGCCTATGGCAACCCCAATCAACAGGTCGGTGGCGATGACACCGATAATGGTGACAACAAACAAAAAGAATTGCTCTTTACCCAAGCCTAACACTTTGCCGAATTCTTTGGGTGAAGCCAAACGAAAACCAGTGAACACCAATAATGATGCTAACGCCGCTAAGGGAATGCTGTGAATCAAGCGCGGGAAAAACGCCACAAACATCAATAAGAACAGGCCGTGGAAAAAGTTCGCCCAAGCGGTTTTGGCACCGTTATTGACGTTGGCGGAACTGCGGACGATCTCGGCAATCATCGGCAAACCACCAATCATGCCGGATGCCAAATTACCCACCCCCACCGCCATCAAATCCTTATCCAAATTGGTTTGACGTTTATAAGGGTCCAGTTTGTCCACCGCCATCGCGCTTAACAAGCTTTCTAAGCTGCCCACCAAGCAGATGCTCACTACCGCCTCCCAAAATTCGACCGTCGCCACTTTTGAAAAATCAGGGAAGTAAAAGGCGGACATAAAATTGTCAGAAATGGTGACTAAAAATTTCGGGCCGATAGTTTCTTCATGATGCTGTAAAAAGGTCGCATCCGGCAAAAACAAATAAATATGCTCATGGTCAAGGTCAAAAAACTTGCCGAAGCCAATGCCCACCAACACCACAATCAGCGGTGCGGGAATCATTTTCAGATACTTGTTTTTCACGACCGTCCAAAGGATTAAGATAGCCAAGCCTGAAAAGCCGATAATGGCTATTTCATGATTCATATTCATCAAGCTATGCGGAATCTGGGCAATGGTTGAAATCAGGCTGCTACCTTTTTCGGGCGCATTGCCGACCACTGTATGGATTTGTTTGGCCATAATAATGATACCAATAGCCGCCAACATACCGTGGACAACGGAAGCGGGGAAAAACGAGCTTAAGCGGCCTGCCTTAAAATAACCCATTAGGATTTGAAAAGCGCTGGCGACCACAATTGCCGCCAAGGTATAGCGATAACCCGCCATCGCGTCACCATCGCCTAACGATTGCACTGCGCCCAATACCACGACAATCAAACCCGCCGCAGGGCCGTTAATGGTGACAAACGAGCCGCTGATGCGCGAAACCAGTATGCCCCCGATCACCGCCGTGATAAGCCCCGCTGATGGCGGAAAACCGGAAGCCATAGAAATGCCAAGACATAAAGGCATGGCGATCAAAAATACCAAAAAACCGGACAACAGGTCACTGCGCCAGTTTTCTTTCAATCCAGTCAGGCCGGTTTTGGGCAAAACTGAATAACTTACTTCACTCATGATTATTCCTCATATTAATCGGATCCTTAGAATGGCTTAAGCGATTACTATGCCATTCTACCTATATTTATAAGAAATTGATTTTATTGTCTTTTAAAACACCAGCCACCCTATCCATCCACATTGTCAAAAAATAAAAGGGCAAAACAACCTGTTCATGGTTTATTTGAACCATTCCGAGCCTTTCTTTTCCAACCATGAAGGTTACGTTTATAAAAGCATGGTGCTGCACCGCAGCCAAAACTATCACGCCCAACCCTACAAGCCTGTGAAGCTTAAAGCGTCATTTATAGCCTATGGCCTATAGAAAGATATAAAAGCTATTAATTTTGTTGGCATTTTTTGTATTTTTTGCTGATAAAAGTGGCCTACAATGTGTAGGTGACGCTAAATAGCACACGGTTTTGCTTACGAGAATAGGGTAAGCACCTGTTGCCCTGGTGTTGCGGCTCGACCCGATACAAAAACATAATCAGTTAATCATAACTAAATTAATAAGTTACAAAAAAAAACGACAACGGGTACAGACATCGTGCTTTAAGCCGCCATTGCTTAATAGAAGGGCATTGCGTATTATTCAGATAAACGCATATGCTCAAAGACCATTTTCACCACAGGAAAAGCCATGATCGATT
>JACXTQ010000194.1 GCA_016919605.1 Methylovulum sp. | reverse complement strand
TTTAGCTGGCATAGCCCGGCATTTCTCAACGCCATCCAAGGCCGCTCATTAAGCAAATTGGCGATGGCTTTATTTAGTAAAGCCATGCCTTGGGGAATATCGTTATGTTCGCATAAAAACCGTCCATAGTTGTTTTGCACCCCCAAATCGTCGGGGTTAAGCTGTAAGGCCTTTTTGTAATTGTCTTGGGCTTGTGGGAATTTTTCTATCCGCTCATACAAAAAGGCCAGCGCATTATGCACGGGCACACTGTTAGGGTCACTGGCCAAAGCTTTTTCGAGATTTTCTTTGGCAAGCTCCAAGCGGTTCATGGTCATATAACGTACACCCAACTGCAAATAGGTGTCAGTTTTCTCTTTTTTTTCTTCCGTGGTCGCACAGCCAGCCACCGCGATGGCACAAGCCAGCGCGGTGGCATAGCGGCTTATCCTTAAAAATTTAGGCATCAATAGGTTCATCAGTACCTGCCAATTTAAGTTTAAGGTGGCGGCGGCTTTTATCCTTAACCTGACCGACCAATTGTCCACACGCGGCATCAATGTCTTCGCCACGGGTTTTTCTGACCGTAGTGACTATCCCTGCATCGTTTAACAAGGTTTTAAACTGGTGAATGCGGTTATTGCTGGAACAGCGATAAGACGAATTCGGAAAAGGGTTAAAGGGTATCAGGTTAATTTTTGCCGGTACGGTTTTTAACAGCTCAACCAAGCCTTGCGCATCGGCTAAGGAATCGTTGACCCCGTCAAGCATGACATACTCGAAGGTTACGGTGCGGCGTGGCGCCAATTTGGCATTGGCACGGCAGGCTTCCATCAATTCCTTGAGCGGATATTTTTTATTGATCGGTACCAATTCATCACGCAATTCATCCCTGACCGCATGTAAAGACACGGCCAAACTGACATCGCATACTTCGGTCAGGCGGTACATCGCCGGTACGACCCCGGAGGTGCTGATGGTGACGCGGCGTTTGGACAGTCCGTAAGCAAAATCATCCATCATCAGGTTCATGGCGGCGACCACATTGTCAAAGTTCAACAAGGGTTCGCCCATGCCCATCATCACCACATTGGTGATTTTGGCGGCGGTGCCTAAACGGTTTTGGGCGACATAGAGCTGGCCGATAATCTCTGAGGCGTTAAGGTTACGGTTAAAGCCTTGTTGCGCGGTGGAGCAAAACGTACACGCCAAAGCGCAACCGATTTGCGAGGACACGCACAACGTACCACGGCCTTCTTCGGGGATAAACACGGTTTCGACACGGTTGCCGCAATGTGTTTCCAGCACCCATTTATGCACCCCGTCACTGGCAATCTGCTCGACCACAATCTCTGGGGTTTCAATATGGCAATGCTCGTTCAGGTGACTGCGCAAGGCTTTGCTTAAATTGGTCATCAGGTTAAAGTCAGTGACCCCTTCCTGATAAATCCATTTTAGCAGTTGCGTCGCCCGAAACGGTTTTTCGCCTAAATCGACAAAAAAAGCCGCGAGGCCTTTTCTGTCGAAATCGAGCAGGTTGGTTTTTTTAACCTTAGCGGGTTCTGGCACAGAGTTCATCAGCTGAGAAAAAATAAGCTATTTCACGCGCGGCCGTTGCCAAAGCATCGGAACCGTGGACGGCGTTTTCGTCGATGCTGCTGGCGAAGTCGGCGCGGATGGTGCCTGGAGCGGCATCTTTAGGGTTAGTTGCACCCATGATTTCGCGGTGTTTAAGGACGGCGTTTTCGCCTTCCAATACTTGCATGATAACTGGGCCGGAAATCATAAAGGCGACCAAGTCATTAAAAAAACCACGTTCGCTGTGTTCGGCGTAAAAACCTTCCGCTTGTTCTTTAGACAGGTGCAGCATTTTAGCGGCAACGATTTTCAGGCCATTGCTTTCAAAACGGCTGTAAATTTCGCCAATAACGTTTTTTGCCACTGCATCGGGTTTAATGATTGAGAAGGTGCGTTCGATTGCCATTGTTTATAAAACTCCAAAAGGGTTAGTTAATAGGTTGTTTAAAAGTGATTGCCAATTATAGCCGATTCGTGTGACAGATGTGATTAATCGTGTCGTTAGGGAGCGCCTTGGCTTGCCTGCCGCCCTTTAGGCATCGCTTAAGATGCGGGTCTGGGCGGCAAACCTTAAGCTTTAAGGCAAATTGTCCAGATGTTCGGTTTTTGCCGCTGGGATAAGGTCTTGTGGGCTGACCCCTAAGATCAATGCCATCGGGCTGGCGATAAAAATGGACGAATAAGTACCGAAAAACACGCCGAACAACAACACCACGGCAAAGCCATGGATTACTTCGCCGCCTAAGAAAAACAGCGACAACAACACCAAAATGACCGTCAATGAGGTCATGATGGTACGGCTTAAGGTGACGTTGACGGAGATGTTCATCATTTCTTCGGTGGTTTTGTTCCTAAGCTGGATAAAGTTTTCGCGGATACGGTCATAGACCACGATAGTGTCGTTCAGCGAGTAACCGATCAAGGCCAGCACCGCCGCCAACACTGTCAGGTCAAATTCCATCCTCAGCGCCGAAAACACCCCTAAGGTGACGATAACGTCATGTAGGGTGGCGATAATCGCCCCTAAGGAAAACTTCCATTCAAACCGCCAAGCGACATAAATTAAAATGCCGATGGTCGAATACAGCAAGGCCAGAAAACCGTCTTGCGCCAGATCGTCACCGACTTGCGGGCCGACAAACTCCACCCGCCGTAGGCTGGCCGGTTCGGCAGTAGTCTTGTTGATGGCTTCCAGCACTTTAGTGCTTAAGTCGGCGCTGCTGACACCCTCTTGCAGCTTTAGGCGGATCAGCACGTCTTTGGCCGTGCCAAAGTTTTGCACCGTGGCATCGGCAAAACCGGATTCGTCCAGCGTGTTGCGCAATGCGGTCAAATCCGCCGGTTTTTGGTAGCCGACTTCAATCAAGGTGCCGCCGGTAAAGTCGATGCCCATCTGCAAGCCCTGCACCGACAGCGAAATAATGGACAGCAACGACAATATGCCGGAAAAAATAAACGCGATGTTACGGTTGCCGATAAAATTTATATTGGTTGTTTTCATAATTTAATTATTAAATTTATCCTTAATGAAACCCTTCACCCGGATGCCCGCCTGCAAAGGCGGGCAAGCCCGATGCCCTAAATGGACAGCTTTTCAACCCGGCGTTCGCCGTAAATCCAGTTAATCACCATCCGTGTGCCCGTAATCGCGGTGAACATGGACGAGAGGATACCGATGATTAAGGTCACCGCAAAGCCTTTAACTGAACCCGTACCGAATGCAAACAGTACGATAGCCACGACCAAGTTAGTGACATGGGAGTCCAAAATAGTGGCGAAGGCTTTTTCATAACCGATAAAAATACTCGCCTGAGGTGTTTGCCCGCTTCTCACTTCTTCTTTGATGCGCTCAAAAATTAAGACGTTGGCATCCACCGACATACCCACGGTCAGGATGATACCGGCAATCCCCGGCAAGGTCAGGGTGGCCTGTAAGAGCGACAATATCGCCACCACGATCACCACGTTGAAGGCCAACGCGAAATTGGCGATCAGGCCAAACAAACGGTAATAAACCGCCATAAACAAGACCACCAAAACGAAACCGACGATAAAGGATAAAAAGCCTTTGTCGATGTTGTCCTGCCCTAAGCTAGGCCCTACGGTGCGTTCTTCGACAATGTCCACCGGAGCCGCCAATGCGCCCGCCCTTAACAGTAACGACAGGTTGCGGGCTTCTTGCGGGCTATCAAGGCCGGTGGTTTGGAAGCGTTTGCTGAACACGCCTTGGATGGTGGCGACGCTGATAACTTTCTCGACCTTTTCTTTATGGCGGACTTTTTCGCCATTGACGGTGCGGGTGTCAATTTTATATTCGATAAACACCACCGCCATCGGTTTGCCGATATTGGCTTGGGTCAATTTGCCCATTTTGCTGGCCCCTACTCCATTGAGGGTGATAAACACCGCCGCCCGACCATCTTGGTCTATGCCTGAAGATGAATCGACGATTTGGTCGCCGGTCACGATAATTTGGCGGTTTAACAATATGGGTTGGCCATTTTTTTCGTAATACAAGCGGCTGCCGACAGGCGGGTGGCCTTCCACGGCTTTTTGCACGTCATGTTCGACATCGACCAGACGGTATTCTAGCGTGGCGGTGGTGCCAAGAATTTCTTTGGCGCGGGTGGTGTCTTGTACCCCAGGCAATTGCACCATGATGCGGTTTTCGCCTTGTTGTTGGATAACCGGTTCGGCCACGCCCAATTCATTGACGCGGTTACGCAAGGTGGTCATGTTTTGCGCCACGGCATTTTTGCGGGTTTCTTTCAGTTCACGTTCGGAGATTTTTAGCCACACTTCATCGGTGGTTTCGGGTTCGGTCACTTCCAGAGAATGGAAGTCTTTGTTCAATAACGTCAATAATTGTGGTTTGTCATCGGCGGTTTTTAGCTTGATTTTAATAAAGCCGTTATCTTTGGCGACCGATTGGTAACGCAGGTTAGCCCCGCGTAAGGCTAGGCGCAAATCGTCGTTATAGCGCTCTTCCGCCTGTTTGCCAGCGGCATCCATGTCCACTTCCAATAAGAAATGCACCCCGCCGCGCAAATCCAAACCCAGATACATGGCATCGGCACCCAAGGTACGTAACCAGTTAGGCGTGGTCGGGGCCAGATTTAACGCCACCGTGTAATCGCTGCCCATTTTTTCGCGCAGCAAATCGGCAATTTTTAATTGCTCATCGGTGTTACTAAAACGCGCCAAAACATGGCCGTCCTTAAATTCAAAGGCTTTTAGAGGGGCGTTGGCGGCCTTGATGAGGTTTTGGATCTCATCCGCCTTAGCTTGCGCCAAAGGTGTCGGGCGGTTTGATGATACTTGCACCGAAGGGTCTTCACCGTATAAGTTCGGTAATGCGTAAATAATCGAAACTAGAAAGACCAGTAAGATTAAGACATTTTTCCAAAGTGGGTAACTGTTTTGCATTATGTTATTCCAATCGTTTAAACCGCGCCGGAAGCCGTCGTCGGCGGTGATGCCATTAGCGGCCGGTTATTCTTTTATTATTTTTTTCGTGGCCGCTTTATAAGTCCCTTTAGGCATCATGTTCTCAACGCTTTGGCGTTGTACTTGGATAAAGGTGTTGTCGCAAATTTCAATTTTGACAAAGTTGTCATCCAGATCAACCACTTTACCCAAAATGCCGCCAGCGGTCAGCACTTCGGTGCCTTTTTTTAAGGCCGCCATCATTTCTTTCTTTTCTTTGGTGCGTTTGGCTTGGGGGCGCAAAAACAGGAAATAGAAAAATACTAAAATACCTAATGGGAACAGCATACCTTCAAGGCCGGGTTGGGCGGCGGCGGGGGCGGCTTCCGCCAGGGCATCGGAAATGAAAAAACTCATGGTCATCCTCAATAATTATAATTGTTAAATAAAAAATCTTGCCATTATGCCATAGTTGGCACGGGTTTTCCTTTTAAACATTATTATCCCGAAAAACAAGGGTTTTGTTAGGGTGGGTAGGGTTTTTCAGGGGATAGGCGCAAGCTCACCCCCGCCGCTGGCCGGCCCTAATAAACCTAAAAGATGTGGGGGCCACTTTTATCAATATCAATGGGGTGCGGGGCTTAGGACGGTTTATAAGGGGATATGCACCCGCCCTTTGATATGCTTAAGATGGGTGATGATGGTGAACGTCATCACTACCACCAACAACCATAAGCTTCATTTGCCGACATGGGGCCATTACAGGTACGCCTTTCAGTGTTG
>JACXTQ010000193.1 GCA_016919605.1 Methylovulum sp. | reverse complement strand
CCTTACAGTTCCGCCATGGCGTTGGTTATCCACTGTGCCGCTTCGGCGTTGATGTCGTTGGCTTTGCGTCCTGCGGTGGCAATGGCCGGGCCTATTTTTACCTTAATGGTGCCGGGATATTTCAAAAAGCTGTAGCGCGGCCAGTATTGCCCTGAATTAAGGGCGATAGGGATGGCGGGATAGCCCGACCTTTCCGCCAACATGGCTCCACCGGCGTTAAATTTTTTCACCTCACCTGGGGCGGTGCGGGTGCCTTCGGGGAAGACCACGACCCAGAGGCCTTCATTTAAGTATTGGCTACCTTTTTGCAATAAGACCCGCAGGGCGGCGCGTTGTTGGCTGCGATCGATGGCAATCGGTTTTAAGGTCGCCAACGCCCAGCCCCAGAGCGGCAACCACAGTAGCGAGCGCTTTAATAGCGCGGTTTGGGGGGGCAATATCATTCTTAAGGCGAGGGTTTCCCAAGCGGATTGGTGCTTGCACAAGACTACGGCGGCGCGGATGTCCTTGATGTGTTCCAAGCCTTCAACTTCGTAATGTATGCCGCAGCAGACCTTGGCTACCCAGAGGATAGAGCCGACCCACACATTGGCGATTTTATAGCGCACCCAAAATGGGAAGGGGGTGCAGGCAATGACTAAGGGAGAGAAAATGAACGGGGTGAACATAATCCAGGCAAAGAGTATGGTTGACCTTAAATAAAGCTCGATTTTATTGCCCTGATACGAGGTGTTTGGCTGCGTCATAAAGCGTGTCAAAAACAGGAGTGGTAAGGTTGGGGTGTTCGTTTAAAGTCTGTTCGCCGTTGCCGGTTTTTACCAGTATGGGCAAGGCGCCGGCGGCACTGGCGGCTTGCAGGTCGCGGTACGAGTCGCCGATCAGCACGGTTTCGGACAGGTTGATGCGCTGTTCGGCGGCGCATTGCAGCAATAAGCCCGGTTTGGGCTTGCGGCAATCGCAAGTGCTGTCAGTGCCGTGCGGACAGAAATAGATCGCCGTGATAATGCCACCATGTTCGGCGGCCAAGCAGTGCATTTTGTCATGGATACGCGTGAGCATGGCAATATCATACAGCCCCCGCGCCAAGCCGGATTGGTTGGTGATGACGGCCACTTGGTAGCCATGCGCGTTAAGCAGGGCGATGGCCTCCAAACTGCCCGCGATGGGCAACCACTCGTCCGGGGACTTGATGAAGTCCTCGGAGTCATAGTTAATCACCCCATCACGATCCAATAGCACGAAGCGGTTAGTGTCCATCAATGCGGCCTCTGCTTACTGGGTTGATGGCGGGGGCAGTGTTGGTCATGATTGCAATTTTGCCAAGTCGGCGCAGGTCAAAAATTGTGCGGACAACAATTCCAGCAAGGCCAGACGGTTGGCGCGTAAGGCCAGATCATCGCTCATCACCATGACATTATCAAAAAACGCATCGACCTCATTACGAAGACCCGCCAAGCGGTTTAGGGTCGCCTGATAATCACGTTGTGCCAATAAGGGCTGGATGTCTTGGGCGGATTGCCGCGCGGCGGCCAGCAATTGGATTTCTGAGGCTTCGCTCAGTTCGCCCACGCTGTCGGCAGGGGCGGTATCGGATTTTTTCAAGATATTGCGGATACGCTTGTTCGCCGCCGCGAGGCTGTCGGCTTCGGGCAGTTGCCGGAAGGCTTTTAACGCAGCTAGACGATGCATAAAATCCGTTGGTTCAACGGACTTTACTTTGACTAAAGAACTGAATGGGTCAGTAGGTTTTATCGTCATAACGGCATCAAATTCATCGACACTGTAACCCTTATCTAAACAATAGCTTTTTAGACGTTCAAAGACAAAATCAATTATTGCTATAAAAGTTTTTTCCTTGTCAAAGACATGTTGATTAGGTTGATTATTTAATGAAACCCTTATAATAGTGGTGATATTAAGCGTTAAATTATTTTCAATAACTGTGCGAAGTACCCCTAAGGCGGCACGACGTAGAGCATAAGGGTCTTTATCCCCTGTCGGAATTAAGCCCGCACTGAAAATACCAGTTAGCGTATCAATTTTTTCGGCAATCGCTAAAATTTGCCCTATTTGACTACTTGCAACTTCGCTGCCTGATTGTTTAGGAAGGTATTGCTCTTCTAAAGCTAAGGCAACTTCTGAATGTTCTCCTTCAGCTAAGGCATAATAACGTCCCATCGTACCTTGCAAATTGCCAAATTCTCCAACCATATTGGTTATTAAATCAGTTTTTGCTAATAAGGCGGCGCGTTCGACTAACGCTAAATCTGGATTTAAACTTTCATGGTACTTAGCAATAAATGTTGCCAATTTAATAACTCTTTGAGTTTTATCATATAGTGTGCCGAGCTTTTCTTGGAACACGATGTTGGCCAAGCTGTCCACGCGCTCCGCCAAGGTTTGCTTACGGTCTTGCTTCCAGAAAAATTCGGCATCGGCAAGGCGGGGCGTAACCACCCGCTCATTGCCGTGCTGTATGGATTCGGGGCGGGTGCTTTCGATATTGCTGAAAGTGATAAAGTGCGCCAGCAAGCCGCCCTCGGCGTTTTTGACCGGAAAATATTTCTGGTTGGTCTGCATGGTGGTAATCAGCACCTCGGCGGGCAACTCCAAAAAGCGCGGGTCAAAATTGCCGGTGACAGGCACGGGCCATTCGTTCAGCGCGGCGATTTCTTCCAGCAAATCCTCTTCGATATGGGCGATACCGTTGACCGCAGCGGCGGCTATTTGCGCTTTGGCGCGGATAATCGCCTTGCGCTGTCCGATATCGGCAATGACCTTGCCTTGGTTGAACAACACCGCTTCATAAGTATCTGGCGCGTCAAGGGTGATAGCTTGCGGGGCGTGGAAACGGTGGCCTAGGGTGGTGTTGCCGGTGGTCAAGCCTAAAATCTCCGTGGCTATCACGTCTTTACCGAACAGCAACACCGCCCAATGTACCGGCCTGACAAATTCGGTGGCAAAACTGCCCCAGCGCATCCGCTTGGCTATCGGCAAGGCGGCGATGCTTTGGCGGATAATGTCAGGGATAATCGCGGCGGTGGCTTGGCCTTTGACTGCTTGGGTAAAGCTTAACCATTCGCCCTTGTCGGTTTTCAGCCGCTCCAATTGGTCAAACGTCGTACCGCAACTGCTCGCGAAACCCAACGCCGCTTTGCTGGGCGAACCATCGGGCGCAAACGCCGCTTGAATGGCGGGGCCGCGTTTTTCCACGGTCTTATCCGGCTGTGCGGTCGCCAAGTTTTCAATCAGCACCGCCAAACGTCTGGGCGTGGCATACGCTTTACTGGCCGTAAACGTCAGTTCGGCGGCGTTAAGCCCCAAAACGATGTTGTTCAGCAAAGCATTGCTCAGTTTCAGCAAAGTTTTGGGCGGCAATTCTTCAGAGCCTAATTCAAAAAGTAAATGTTGTTGTTCTGACACAGGGCGACCTTTGTTAATGGTTGTT
>JACXTQ010000192.1 GCA_016919605.1 Methylovulum sp. | reverse complement strand
TAGTGTTAATCACTGTTTCTATAACTACGGACAATTCACTAATGCCATTATTATTGGTATCAGGCAAAATACCTGTACCTAGTAACCTGCCAGCAAATGACTTAACCCACGGAGTTTTGCCTGCGGCCGAAATGTTCACGGCATAGATGTGGGTAGTATCCCTACAGCCGTTATATATATCAACCGATAATATAATATTATTACCAATCCTTTTGAGGTTAACTTTTTTACTACCAACGCCTGTACAAGTTGTTTTAAGAGTATAAGGTAAATATTTAATGGGCGTAGAAAATAGCTTAGTTTGTGTACCTAATTTATAAACATCAAAATTAAAATCATAACCATCTTGTTTGCCATCGCTATTATTATCAACATTCGTCCATTTGGGTACGGCAACTTCCAAGCCTGGATTACTGGAAACATATTCCCCAGTCAAGGCACTGTAATCGTAATCGGTTGGATCACTATTGGCCATCACCGCAGCACTGATTCCAAACAACACTGCGCCAACCACCAATGCTTTTACAATACTAACCCGATGTGCGGTAACGGATTGGATAGGTTCTTTAAATGCCATATTATTCATAATCAATATCTCATATTAAAAGACAGATGTTTAAAATAGTGGGCTTGCTTTCAAGGCTTCACAAAAGTGCAATAGAAACGGCTATATAAGCCGCACATACTTTATCACTAAGTTATAAAACAGCAGAAAAAATCGTTAAAAACCTTATCGGGTTATCTCAAGCCCAATATTCCGCCGCAATGGAGTATTTTACGGCATTTGCCACAGTCACCTCGGCATATCACTTATATCCTTAAAAAATTCCCCTGCATTTTCCTCCCCTCTAGCCTTACTTAAATTAACATAAATTTTTAAAATCAATATTTTATAGCGCAAGCTATCAATCAAGCCTAACAATGGCATAAGTAGTGCTGTACCTCCAAAGACCCGATAAAGGTCAAGGCTGCCTGCCGCACCCATAAAAGTGTCCAACCCCATCTTTGTCTTACCTGCTTTGATGGCGTTTGCCAGTTTGCTCAGGACGGTGGGCAGCCTCTCCCAACCATAGCGACAATAATAAAAATTTTGGAGACGATGAATGAAGAACAAACGGCAAGGCACATTTTGGGGGCTGGCCTTATTAGCTTGCCACACGGTAGCCACCCCTGCATGGGCGGCGGGTAACTGCAAGCTATTGACAGCGGATCGGGTGTTTGACGGTTACAATGTGCAAACCAATGCAGCGGTATTGATTAAAGGCCAAAAAGTTGCCCAAGTCGGCACCCAAGCAGAATTGGCGGGGTCATGCGGTAACGTGGTGGGCATGGGCGATGCCACAATTTTGCCAGGGTTCATCGAATCGCACGCCCATATCAGCTTTCAGAATGTGCTAAAAAACAAAGTATTGCAACATGGCGTAACCACCGTGCAAGATACGGGTGGGCCATTACTGGCCCCGCAAAGCGGTAGCGGACAATTGCGCCTGTTAAGCGTTGGCCCGATTATCCAAGCCCCAGGCGGTTATCCACTCAACATCTTTGGTGGCAGCAGCGGTTATGACCAAATCGGTTATACGGTAGCTTCGGTCGATGAAGCTCAAGGGGTTGTGCAGCATTTGGTTGATGGTGGCGCCAGTGCCATCAAGATTGCCTTGGAACCTGGAGGCGAGACGGGAGCCCCGTGGATGATGTCACATGGCGGCAATGCAGTACCCCCTACACCTTGGGATATTTTGCCCTTGCCTATCGTCAGTGCTATTGTTGATGAAGCGCACCATCCTCATGATGGCCGTCCAGTCCGGCGAGTTATTGCCCATGTGGGGGAAAATATCGGTTTTGAACGGGCATTGCTGGCGGGTGTCGATGAATTCGCCCACATGCCTTGCGCCCCGATTGACGCTAACTTGTTGACCCAAGCCGCCAATACAGCAGGGCTGACCTTTGTGTCCACGGTCGATACCTTAAGCTCGTGTGTCGATAGCAACACGCATTTAGGCATCCATGCCAATACCGCGCAACTGGCGGCTAAAATTGCCGATTGTGAGACCAACACCCCAGGCAGTTGCGCCCAAATCCTCTACGGTTCGGAAATAGGCCATGACAATGTGCCTTGGGGTATTAATGGCGAAGAAATGCACTACATGCTGTTGCTGACCAGTGGTGCGTCCATTGACTTTACTGACGTGCTGAATGTGTTTAGGGCGGCGACGTCCAAAGCCGGAGCGCATGTGGGCATCGATAAGCTCGGCACCTTGACCGCTAAAGCCCCCGCCGATGTCATCGCGGTGCGTGGCAACCCATTTGTCCGCTTTAAGTTGCTGGAATATCCTGACTTTGTCATGTCCGGCGGCAAAACCGTGGTCAATACTTTCAAATAAGCGTATCTAATCAGAAACCTATTACCGTAATAGCAATAACCATGATATTCACGAAGAAGTGCAGGGTTTTGCCAATGTGCTTCTTCGCGTCCTTGGTAATGGCTAGGATTTTAAAAGGCTATGGCTTTCAAATTGGCGATAGATGAATGCCAAACGGGGCTTTAGCCGTCTTGCCTTGGCATAAACGGCTTACTTTCTGTTACCGCCCATCTTTCCCCTCAAACCTTGGAGATGGCGGCAAAACTATGTACCCACACCAAGTGGTCGTCATCCCAACTCATCCCCGTGTGCATTTTTAAGATAATGTCCTTATACACGGCCAAGTTTGGGAAGCCTTCGGCCTGCGCATCCGCATCGCTCATATCCCCTAAACGCTGGCGCGTCAAATCAGTCACCACAAAGGCCATACCATCCAGCTCAAAGCCCTCGCCCACCCAACCATAAACACCATCACGGCGTTGCTGGGTTTTGTTGCCGGCCTTGGCGGCGGCAACCAATTTGGCTTGAGTGACCAGACGCTCGATTGAGCAGGTTTTGATAGGTAAGTTTTCCATAGCAATTTCCAAGTCGATAAAACCCACCATTATAAGCGGGCGTAAACCATCTGCCTTGTTTAAGCCGAAAAAATGACCTCAAACCCCTGCATAAACTCGGCTATGTCTTTTCGTTGCAGCACCTGCACTGGTAAAAATAAATCGTCCACAGCCAAACCATAGTCCGCCAAGCTTTCCGCTTCGGTGTACAAGGCGGTCACATCATACAGTTCCAGTGCGTTGAACAGGGCGGCGGTGTCCTTAAAACCACCCTGCTCGGCTTGTTGTCCGGCTTTAAGCTGAAATACACCGCTATCTAGCAACAATAAGCTGATGCGTTGGTCAAAAGCGGCGGTGGTGAGAATAATATCCAACATTTCCTGCACAAAGGCCCCGCTGTGCGCGGGTTGGCGCAATACGAACAAATACTGTTTCATCTTAACCCCACACCAAAAAACGGTCGGCGACCAAGGTGGCCGCCAGCAATTGCCCCAATCCAGCGATACGGAAACCTTCAGCAAGATCATCATCCTGCTTGCCTTGCCGCCACGCTTCATCGGCACACAGTAAGCCGCGCCGTTGGGCGGCGGAAATGCACACCGCCAAGTCAATCTGGTGTTCTTGCGCCAGCACTTGCCATTGCCTAGTTTGCGAAAGTTCGTCATCAGGTGGTAAGGCATATTTGAGGGCATGATAAATGCCGTCATGATAAAAAAACACTTGTAAGATGTGGTGGCCGCCAGCCAATGCGGCCTTGATAAACGCATAGGCACTGCGTCCGGCATTGGCTTGGTAAGGGCTGGAGTTAATTTGTATTACATATTTCATTGTTGATATGGCGCAGCTCAGATAGGTATGATTTATAATTAAAGCATTATGTTATAAGTTTGTGCATCATGAAACCTATATCCGGCTTAATGGGTCTTGTTGCCTATCACAGATCTTTTTTACAATCATCATCATCATCATGAAATTT
>JACXTQ010000028.1 GCA_016919605.1 Methylovulum sp. | reverse complement strand
GGCAACATATCAGGGCCATCACCGATATTGGCTTCTCGTTTTTCATCAACGGCCAAAGCGGGCAGCAATATACGGGCATCATCAACAATATTAGCCTTAGCGGCGCGTTTTTATCAAAACTGCAACCATCTTTAGCACCCGAGCATATTTCCCAGACGGGCTTGCTGAAGATTGGCTTTGATAATGAAGAGTTGCCATTGGCCTGTGAAATTGTTTATATCTCACCACCTGACAATGAGTTCTTTCCGGTCGGGGCGGGGGTGGTGTTCTCTGATACCGACACCCATACCCAAGCCGCTGTTGCCAAACTGGCGGCTGTCCTAGAGCTTAACTTTTCAGGCAATTGATTTTCTGGCTTTAAAAATCAGGACGGCTCTGTCAAGCGTTCTTATCATCGCGTTGCCAATACGCCGGCTAAGGCATATTGAGCCGGTTTCTGAGTTTCCCCAATAAATTTTGCCGTTCCACGCTGGTTGTTCCTTCATGCCGTTGCACGACCCCGACTTTTTCAATAAGCCCCACCAAATAACAGGCATTGTAAAAATTATGCACTTGCTCCAAGGGCAATCGGGTTGCTTCGGCAATCGCCGGCAAGGGCATGGAATTGTTGTGCATAAACGCGGCCAATTTGATGAAGTCGCGCCCTTCGGGCAATCTCAGGTTAGGCCAGCCTTTCAAGTGGACAATATCTTCATCGCTGCTGCCTTCTAACAATCGGCCTTGCGAGGTTTTAAACACCAGATACCAAATAAGGTTATTAAGGGGCTTGGAAGACATGTTTTGTTTGACAACCAACTGTTGCAATTCCAAAGCGGTCATGGCATGAGTTTCCACGCGCTTATCGGCCCCACAACAAGGAACCAGCCCCTCTAAAGGCAGCGGGCAATAATAAACCCCATGTGCCGGATCAAGCCAAATGTCAACCCCGGCCACAACCAGCCAGACAGGATTATTGCCCCTATTAAGCAAGGTATGCAACAGACCTTGGGCGGGCTTAAATAGTGCATCGTCTTCTAAAGGGCCGGAGGAGTCGTCAACATCGGGCAATTCTAGCGCGGACGCGTCCTCTATCGCTTCAGAAAAGCGGCTGACAGCCGCAACGACATCATCCGTTACCAAGCCGCTTTCAAAAACCGGCGGCAAGCCAACCGTATCCTGTGAATCTACGGTAGGCTGGAAACTCGCGCCGGCGCGGTTCAGCAACCCCACCAAAGAGCGTAAGCTTGGCAGCTTGCTGTTGACAACGATATGGTTGTCACTGATACTTTCAGTGCCATAAAAAAGACAACGGGCTGGCGGTGCATCGGGTAACAAACTGGATTTTATATGTTCTTCAGTGAAGACAAAAAAATCAGCTTGTTCGGTTGTGACAACTTGCCATTCCTGATGCAAGAGAGCCTCCGCCAAGTCTAAAATAGCCGTAAAATAATCGCTTTCCAGGCTATCAAATCCTATTAACTTGATGGCTAAACCATTAACGGGCATAAATTTATTTTCCTATTGATTGAGTTCCCGTAAATTGAGACAGATCATGTCCATTGAAATAAGCACATATTACGTTGATGCCTTATTTCCTCATATTATGATAATCATATTAAGGTCAAATAGCCACAGAATTAAAAGCCGCGCAGTGGACTAAAACCACCCGGGCAATCTATTTTTTTACTTTAAAATCAGTGGGCGTGGATTAAAAATCACAAGGCCTATTTAAACACAGCGGTTAAACTTGACAAACAGATAAATTATAATTTGCTTTTTTATTAAAGAGGATTTATATCAATCGGGTATGTCTACAGCCTAATCCTAATTTGCCATATTGCAATACTATTAAAATGCTCTAATATGCAAACATAAAAGAAACATTACCCAACCTATCCTAATGAGTTAACCCATTATGACAAAAGAATATTCTGAAGACATATCCGCTGAGGTGCTTGGGCAAGATGTTGGCATAAAAGCAATTGCCAACAGCAGCCAAAACTATGCAGAGATGCCAGAATCCGCCAATGAGCCTTCTATTATTACGCCATTGAAAAAGAAAAACCCTATCCTTAAGTTTGTCTTTACCGGTTCGGTCGGTTCAGGAAAAACCACGGCTATCGCCACCATTAGCGAAAACAGCTATTTCTCGACCGAAGTCAAGCCTTCGGAACAAAGTGTATTGCAACAAAAAAAATCCACCACAGTGGCAATGGATTACGGGGTATTAAAAACCTTAGATGGCGAAGACAAGTTTTATCTGTACGGAACACCTGGGCAGCGCCGCTTCGATTTCATGACCCCAATCCTAACCCGCGATGCCGCCGGGCTGATTATCATGATCAACAACACCCATGAAAACCCTGTGGATGATTTGGAGTATTACCTAAACCTTAACAAAAGTTTTTTGCTTAAAAATCCGGCGGTTATTGGTATCACCCATTATGACAGGGCCGACCAGCCCAGCATTGAAACCTATCTTGACCTACTCAGCGAGCGGGGGGTACCGTGGCCAGTCATGCACATCGATGCCCGCGAACTGGATGACATTTTATTGTTGCTGGACACGTTGGTCATGATGGTCGAGTTTAGTTAACCTCAAGCCCCCTCCACTAGCGGTTACTTTAAATTATCCGTGACATAAGGCTCAATCATTTGGTACATCAGCTGGTGCATTTTCGGGCTACCCGCAATCAGATTGCCCGACTGCAAATAACCGTCGTTGAAAGAAAAATCCGTGACCACACCGCCCGCTTCCTTAATCAGCAACACCCCCGCCGCCATATCCCACTCCATCACGCCAATTTCCCAAAAACCATCCAAACGGCCTGCCGCCACATACGCCAAATCCAAAGCCGCTGACCCCGCCCGGCGAATACCCGCACATTCCATCGTCAAGGCACTAAACATATTGGTATAGGCTTTAAGGTGCAGATCCGTCTTAAACGGGAAACCGGTACCCAACAATGCGCCTTTTAGGCTCAACGGCTGGGTGACTCGCAAACGGCGGTTGTTCAGCATCGCCCCGCCGCCGCGTTTGGCGGTGAACAGCTCATCACGCAACGGGTCATAAATTACGCCCACTTCCAAGCGGCCTTTATGCTTGAGGGCAATGGACACCGCATATTGCGGGAAACCATGTAAAAAGTTGGTAGTACCGTCCAACGGGTCTATCACCCAGACAAACTCGTTGCCCTGATGCTCGCCGCTTTCTTCGGCCAAAATGGCGTGGTCGGGGTAAGCGGCCCTGATAATGCTAATAATCTCCCGCTCCGCCATGCGGTCCACTTCACTGGCATAGTCATTTTTGCCTTTTTGGTCAACACGCAGTTGGCCGATACTGTCGGATGAGCGAAGAATCAAATCGCCCGCGCTTCTTGCCGCCCGGACGGCGATGTTTAACATAGGTTGCATAGGTTCAGTTTCTAATGAGCAGATAAAACCCAGTATGGTAGCAAATCTTTTGGTAAACTTAAGGCTTTTTTCGGCTTGCACCTTTAAAGCGGCACTCTTGTCCAATTTCCGCCATCATCGGAAATTGGCAACTTTACCCTCTTTTACGGTTGGCCACCTTTATCACTATTTAGGATTTAAGTTGCTTTCCCATATAAAAATCGTTCTGGTCGAAACCACCCATCCTGGCAATATCGGTGCGGTCGCCCGTGCCATGAAAAACATGGCCATGAGCCAGCTAGTGCTGGTCGCGCCAAAAACCTTCCCCAGCAATGAGGCGACCGCCCGCGCTTCAGGGGCGGATGACATTCTTGCCGCCGCCACCGTCTGCGACACGTTACAAGAGGCGATAGCCGACTGCCAGTTGATTATTGGCACCAGCGCCAGACGGCGGACGATTAGCTGGCCGGAACTCAACCCTAAGCAGTGCGCACAAAAAGCCATTGCCGACCCGCACCAGCAAATCGCCATTATTTTTGGCCGCGAAAACTCTGGCTTAAAAAACCATGAGCTGGACTTATGCCATTACTTGTTGCACATCCCCTGCAATGAGCACTACAGCTCCCTAAATATCGCCGCCGCCGTGCAAGTGATC
>JACXTQ010000191.1 GCA_016919605.1 Methylovulum sp. | reverse complement strand
GTATCACGGCTAAAGCACAATTTACGCGCCAAGGCGGTGCTCTCCCCTGGCCTGAAAGTGATCCTGAAAATCGAGCAGACTGAGGAACATTTTGAATGGTACTACCAAGACGGGCTTAAGGATTATTTGCTTGACCGCATCGGTCAGGTGGAGTTTTTCCCCGAAGCACCGTTTATGGGCAATAGCGCCGCCAATCATGAGGCGGTGGAATGGGGCGTGGTCTGGGCGGTGGAAAACAGCTCGGAAGTGCTGGCGGAAAGCTATGTCAACTTGGTGCCAACCGCGCAAGGCGGTACGCACGTCAATGGTTTACGCGCCGGTTTGACCGAAGCCATGCGCGAGTTTTGCGATTTGCGCAATATTTTACCGCGTGGGGTCAAGCTCGCCCCCGAAGATGTCTGGGAAAACTGCCATTTTGTCTTGTCGGTGAAGTTGGAAGACCCGCAGTTTTCGGGGCAAACCAAAGAGCGTTTAAGCTCACGCGAATGTGTCGCGTTTGTGTCGGGGGTGGCCAAGGACAGTTTCAGCTTATGGCTGAACCAGCATCCGGCGGAAGGCGAGAAAATCGCCGAGGTGATTATCACCAGTGCGCAAAAGCGCTTGCGCTCCAATAAAAAAATCATCCGCAAAAAAATCACTTCAGGCCCTGCGTTGCCGGGCAAATTGGCCGATTGCTCCGCCCAAGACATAGGCCGCACCGAGCTGTTCTTGGTCGAAGGCGATTCGGCGGGCGGTTCTGCCAAACAGGCGCGGGAGCGGGATTTTCAGGCGATTATGCCCTTGCGTGGCAAGATTTTGAACACCTGGGAAGTGGAGTCCAGCCAAGTGATGGCTTCGCAAGAGGTGCACGATATTGCGGTCGCCTTGGGCATAGAGCCAGGTTCCGATGATTTGCAAAACTTGCGCTATGGCAAGGTCTGCATCCTCGCCGATGCCGATTCCGACGGCAACCACATCGCCACGCTGATTTGCGCCCTGTTTTACCAACATTTCTTGCCGCTGGTCAAAGCCGGGCATGTGTTCGTGGCTATGCCGCCGCTGTATCGGATTGATGTCGGCAAACGGGTATTTTACGCGCTGGATGAGTCGGAACGTTTGGGGGTGTTGGATAGGATTAAGGCCGAACGGCTAAAAGGCACTATCAATGTCCAGCGCTTTAAAGGTCTAGGTGAGATGAACCCTTCGCAACTGCGCGAAACCACCATGAACCCCGACACCCGCCGCTTGGTGCAACTGACGGTGGCCGAAGATGACGAAACCAGCGGGCAATTGGATTTGCTGTTGGCGAAAAAACGCGCACCGTATAGGAAGGCATGGCTGGAAACCAAGGGTAACTTGGCGGATTTGTAAGGACTTAGGGTTTAGTTGCGGGGAAACACAAAAGCCGATAGGAAGGCTTCCTATCGGCTTTTGTTGTTATTCGCCCAATAACCCTAGAGACGTTGCAATGCAACGCCTCTATCTTACCGACGTTTAAAAATCGTAGCTTATACCAATATCATAACCTTCAAAATTATTGGGGTTTTCGATACTGAACACGTATTTGCCGCTTAACGACAAGCTGTCCACTAGGCCATGACTGATGGAATCTAACCAGCCCACTTTTTTGACCGAGGCCAATTCAATACCCACTTCGTTGTATTGACGGACAAACACCTTGGAGCCGGTAAATTCGGTATCGGTGAAAATGCCTTTAACTTTTACGTCATGCCCAAATAGGGACACCACTTTAGTCGGGAAGATACCATTTTTAAACACATAGTTGTTGATGTTCGGGTCGGAACTGACCGTGCCCTTGATGCTCAGCGGCAAGGTTTTGTAATAACCGAACATATTGACAAAACCCATATCGAACTGCCTGAACTTAAACTGGTAGTTGCTCGACAGCGAAGTGGAAAAGATTTGCCCCAAGGTGGCCAAATCTTGCGAGCCAATAGCACCGTAACCGACCGTAGGAATCAAATACCAATTGTCAGCAAGAGGGTGCATATAACCAATGCCCAAACTGCCTTGGTATGAAGCCGCTTGCCCTACGGTGATATAGTTAAACTGGCCATTGAGCAAGAATTTTTTGCGCGGGTCATTGGAGTCAATTTCAAAGGCTTTGCTGACCGGTACGCTAATGACAGAAATATCGAGCTTACCGCCTTGGGTGTAAGTACCGCCGCCCACACCGACCATAAGCGGGTTGGCGGAAGAGACACTGGACGCTTTGCTGGTACGGCCTCCAGATGTAGACGAGGACGAAGACGAGGATGAAGACGAAGATGTGGATGAAGATGTGGATGAAGATGTGGATGTGGGTGTGGATACCGTGGCTGAAGGGACATTGGCGGCGAAATCAAAATTGCCGCTGACTATCTGGCCTTGCAAGCTGGTGGGGTTGCCGGCAATTTGTGAGTTGGGGGTGTTGGCGACCTGATATTCAACGATCTTGGTATAGGTGTGGTTGGTGTCGTTACGCAAATAAGTTTCCATCTGCTTGGTGCTGTTGCTACGCGTGGTACCGTCAAATGTTAACCCTTGGACCCCAATAGATGGGATATCCAAAATCGCCCTGTTACTGTTCGGGGCAAACGTCACATTAATGGGCACGCCTGCATACAGGGTATTGGCGGTAACGCCCCAACTGCTGTCATAACCATAAGGCTTAAAATTGGCCTCAAAACCTTTTTCTTTAATCTGATTAAAAAAATTATTGGCGGTGTCCAACTCGTAGGTTTGGGGTGGGGGCGTAAAACCATCGGCCGGATTAGTGACAGTGACGGTTGCCTCAAACGAACTGGCAAAAGCCCCCCAAGAACACACTGACAAAACTAGCGTTGCGGTTATTTTTTTCATAGCTATAGCCCCTTATTTTAAGAATGAATAAACGGTTTGCGATCCGAATGCGGCGTAAATGGCGTTAAACTCTCCAAAAGGGGATAAGCCTATTTTTTATTTTTCTATTAACCGCATCACAATTTGGCTTAACAATAATAGATATAAGTTAATTGTGCAAGCAATAAGGACAAAAAACATTAGACAAAAAAACACCTAAACTACCGGCCCCAACTAAAAAGCGTCTGATTCTTAATTCTTTTTAGATACCCCCCCTGCCCCACAAACAATCACCAAAAATAAAAAAATATAAATAAAAACAAATAGATATAAATTTTTCCGCAAAAATTACCTAAAGGTTCAATTCCTTGCTAACGCCTGTCCTAAGGCATCATCCAGATACGAATATTGGAATATATAACCCGACTCCAGCAAACGCTGCGGTAAAACCTTTTGGCTACCTAACAGCAGTTCGGACATCTCCCCCAGAAGCGGCTTTAACAGCCACCCAGGTAGCGGCAATAAGGCCGGACGGTGCAGGCCAGCGGCTAAAGTGCGGGTAAATTCGCCATTAGTGACCGGATGGGGGGCGGTAGCGTTATAAGGCCCGTGCAGCGTGTCGTCATTTAGCAGCGTTTGGACGATGGCCAACCAGTCTTGGCGATGAATCCACGACATCCATTGCTGACCATCCCCCAATCGCCCCCCCAAACCGGCACGGAAAACCGGCAGCATCCGCCCCAACAAGCCACCGTCCTGAGCGAGAACCAACCCCGTCCTGAGCAAACACACCCTCACCCCCAAGGCTTCGGCCTGACGTGCCGCCAGCTCCCAATCATGGCAAAGCTGTTGGGAAAAATCCTCATGCACCGCCGAATATTCGCTTAACGGCGTATCGCCTTGGTTGCCGTAATAACCAATCGCCGAACCGCTAATCAGCACCCGTGGCTTTACCTGCATCCGCGCTATCGCCGCCACCAAGTGTCCGGTCAAGCCGATGCGGCTATCCCTAAACTGGGCCTTGCGCTGGGGAGTCCAGCGGCCTGCAAACAGCGGCTCACCGGCCAGATTGATAATGGCATGGAAAGAAGAAGTCGGCCCTAATTGTTGCAAATCGCCCAGCGCCTGAATGCCGGCCCGCCTTAGCAGGCTGATGTTTTGCGGATGGCGGGTCAACACCGTCACCCGACAATTTTGATCGTATAAACTGCGCGCCAGTGCCGCGCCTAAAAACCCTGTACCGCCTGTTATCAGTATGTTCATCATGCTCTCCTATCATAATCGCCGCTTAACTGGGCGAATATCGCCCGCCCTATGACGGGTATACCACAAATTTGGCGACAGGCTTGGTGTCAGACAAGTATTTTAGTTTTGTACATGTTTTGTACAAGGCTGTAATTGACAAAACGCCGCCAGCTTGTAAGCTACTAAACAAGATGCAAGCGTATGCGGCCCGCCAGTTTTTGGGCTAGGACACTAAGTGCAATAGGTGCAGCATAAACGGCTTAAACTCCATATTGCTTTCTTAGTCTGTGGTGATAGATTAAGAGAGACTTCCCCTCCTCCTCTATAAGCCCTCCTAGGTTGTCTATGGGAGGGTTTTTTTTTCAGCGCCAGACGCGGGATAAAACAGATGATGACTATAAGACATATAGGCAAAGGTTTGATAACGCTCAATTTTTATGTCGCCGCGTTAGTCTTGGTCGGCTTTGGCGTATTGTCGCTATCAGATAGCTACAGCCTGTTTAATTTTAACGCGGACTTATACGGCGCCCTAGACAACAACCTGCGCATGATGATGGTGTATCTGAGCCTGATTGAAGTGGTGATGATTTTTTATTGCTGGATGGTGCAAAAATTTCAGGCCATGGCCTTGGTGGGGTTTTTCCTGATAGTCATGATCGAAACCGTGCAATTTTATGGCGAAATCAACGCCGTCGCCCTAGACGAAAACTTGCCGCCGTTTTTCCTTTACACCGGCTTGTCGCATCTACTGTTTGGCGTGATGTGCATCATCGAAGCCGACCACAGCCAACCCCAACAGCAAGCCGATAAACGGCCTTGATGCCAAGCTACCCGAAACCATCACTGCCATTAAGTTAAGAACTTTATTATCAATCAGATAAGATCATAGTAGGTCGGGTTTACCCACAGGGCATAAAAGCGGTAGCGCTTGTGCCCCAGAGGGTATAACCCGACAGCATTCGAGCGGTAATTGTCGGGTTACGCTACCGCTAACCCGACCTACATCGACTAAGCCTACGGGGCATCGGGGCACTTATCACCAACCGCAGACGCTTAAGGCCTAAGCGACTTATCTTTCTAGCAACTCCAATTTGCCTGCTTTACCGTTCCACTCATCGGCATCCGCCGAGGCGGGTTGCACTTCGGTGATGCTTGGCCAAATTTTGGACAACTCAGCATTTAAGGCAATAAATTGCTCTTGGCCTTCTGGCACTTCATCTTCGGCAAAAATGGCGTTGGCAGGGCATTCAGGCTCGCACAAGGTACAGTCTATGCACTCTTCCGGGTCAATGACCAAAAAGTTAGGGCCGACATGGAAACAATCGACCGGGCAGACATCCACACAGTCAGTAAATTTACATTTGATACAATTTTCAGTGACTACAAAAGTCATAGTGATTACCAGAATAGATTTTAATAAAAGCGACTATTTTAGCAGAAACGCCGCGTCCATAGAACACCGAGTTAACGCCAACCCCCAAACTAGGCCGCTTTCGCGGCTTATTTAGTATCGGCGGCGGCATTTAAGTTGGACAGCAAGTCCTTTTTACGGCTGAGCGCCCCGCCGTCGGCATTTTTTAACGCCACTTTAGCTTCATTTTCAAGCTGAGTGTCGGCAAACACCTGTTCAGGCCTGACTGGTGCGACACTGGCGTGGGCAAAATGCTTGAGCGCCTGGGCCTTGTCGCCCTTGTCCAGCAAAAATTGCGCATAATAAAAATTGCTGTCGATACCGTCAGGGCTAATCTTTAACGCCGTTTGGAACAGCTGTTCGGCCTTATCGTCATCACCAAAAGCAATCGGCCACCCCGGTACCATATGGTACAGCGTGCCTAACACCACATAAGCCGAACCGCCCATAGTGTTGGGGTCTATCGCCAGCACTTTATTTAACAAATCACGCACCTCATTGACGGCGCTTAAGGCCGACATCGGGTCTTGATGGTCGGCATAACTGGCCTTAATGACCGCTTGCCAAAACAAAGCCCCGGCGGCTTTAGGGTATTGCCGACACAACTTAACGGCCCTGGCCAACAATTGCGAGTAAGCCGGGCCTTGTTGGGATTTAGGCAAGTCATAATAAATCTTCGCCCAATCCGCTTCCAGCCCGTTCAGCGCGTCACCAAGCGGGTCGGCATGGACTTGGCTAACCGCCAACAAAACCAATGCCCATAAGGTTTTTTTGACCCTACGCATAGGGACGATACTGTTCATCTGACACCTCCAATTTAACTAGGTTAATGGCAAAGCGTGTTTGCAGGCACTTGGGGTACTGCCATTACTTATCGTTCCCATTTATTATCGTTCCCACGCTCCGGCGTACCCTCAGGGGCATAAATGGGAATGCCTGTCGCAACGCTCCAGCGTTGCGGGACGCTGGAGCGTCCCTGCCTGCATTCCCATTTATGCCCCTGAGGGTACGCCGGAGCGTGGGAACGATGGCGTATGCTTTTTATCTTGTTGAAATACAGGCACAAATCCTTAACTTAATGGCATTGATTTATGCCC
>JACXTQ010000190.1 GCA_016919605.1 Methylovulum sp. | reverse complement strand
TAAATTGGCTTTATTTTCAGAAGACGAAACCCGTGCATAGTCAACGACAATCAGTCCAGAGGGCAGTTTTTTGGCATGGGGAATTTGTCCGGCTTTGTAATGATTCCACGCCGTCCGATAACTGATGCCTAGTTTTTTCGCATAATCTGATAATTTCATGCGAATAAAATACTACTTGTTTCTATAAATTACTATAGTCTATGTAAAAGAATGTGATACATCCTTGGATTATTGGCGAGTTGGCTTGCGGGAATTTGCAAAATCGACGGGGGATTTTAGGCTTGTTAATGGATTTGCCACAAATTCAGCCAGTTAGTGAAAGTGAGGCATTATATTTTATCGAACAACATCACTTGATGGGAAAAGGCATAGGTTATATTGATGCGCATTTGTTAGCGGCAACCGCCGTCCATTCAATGAAAATATGGACACGCGACAAGCGTTTAAACGCAATGGCACACGCATTGAATTTGGCTTATACGCCCAAAAGCCATTAAATGACTGAACCCGTAAAACACCTACCGTAGGCTGCGGGGCGAGCCGTCGCCCCCCCTGTCCACATGCGGTGCAATACGGCCATCGCCTCAGCGCCCTGCGAAATACGCCTTACCGCGTTGCCGTATTGACCCTCAATTAGCCGTTGATATTATTTAAAGATGTCTACATAATACACATGTATTTTTAGGCTTATCCATGCGGTGCAATATGGCTTACCACGTTAAGCCTTCCACTCAACGAGCAAATATGAAAGAAACAAACTACGAAAAACCAAGACCTCCTATATCCGCAGAAATTCGTAGATTGGTTGAGGTTGAATCTGGCCATTGTTGCGCAATAAAAGGATGTCATGAACACACTTATGTTGAAATCCATCATATTGACGGGAACAGGGAAAATAATGCAGTAGATAATTTAATTTTACTCTGTGATAAGCACCACAAAATGGCACATGCAAAAGTCATTGATAGAAAAGCATTACGCGAATATAAAAAGTTATTATGCACATCCTTAGAAGAGTTTAAAGCCCTGGCCAAGGAGTTAGGCGTTACCCAAACCGCCTTGGAAAACTTTTTCCATAGCCTCAAAGAACAGGCGGTTCCCCCTCAGGATTATGACCACACCTTACGCAGGATTGCCGAACAGTACCAGATCCTCTTAAAGGAACTCGCCAATTTTCAGTCAGAAGACCCCGAAGTGGCCACTTTATTAACCCAAGCAGCAAAAAGATTAGAGCAAGGCGATTTTGAAGAAGCGGAAAGCCTGATTAACCAAGCTAAAGCCAAAGACTTGTCAGCCGCGAGAACCCAACAGGAAAGTGTTAACAAACGCTTGTTGTCCGCCGCAGAAAGCGCGGCACGCAATGCAAAGTTAAAGCTGACACAAATCCTCTATGCCGAAGCGGCCAAGTATTTTCAGGAAGCTGCCGACATTGTGCCGACAGCGTTTGCGGAACAACTAGCGGATTACTTGAATGAAGCGGGAAGAGCTTGGCATGATGGTGGCAATTACGTCGAAGCGGAACCACAATACCAACACAGTTTGGAAATCAGAAAAATAGCCCTGGGCAAAAACCATCCGCATGTGGCCACCAGCCTAAACAACCTGGCAGAGCTGTTCCGCGCACAAGGACGGTACGGCGAAGCGGAACCGTTGTACCAACGCAGTTTGACGATTTGGGAAAACGCCCTAGGCAAAGACCATCTGCATATGGCCGCCAGCCTGAACAATCTGGCAGAGTTGTTCTGTACACAAGGCCGTTACTCCGAAGCGGAACCGCTGTACCAACGTAGTTTAGATATTTTGAAAACCAATCTAGGTAAAATACATCCCCATATAGCCGCCAGCCTGAACAATCTGGCAGCACTTTATGTCGCGCAAGGCCGTTACACCGAAGCGGAACCTCTGTACCAACACAGTTTGACGATTTTGGAAACAACCTTAGGTAAAGGCCATCCTGCTGTGGCCGCCAACCTAAACAATCTGGCAGCACTTTATGTCGCGCAAGGCCGTTACGCCGAAGCCGAACCGATGTACCAACGCAGTTTGGAAATCAGAAAAGCCGTTCTAGGTGAAAGTCATCCCGCCGTAGCCACCAGCTTGAACAATCTGGCAGAGCTTTTACGCATACAGGGGCGTTACACCGAAGTAGAATCCTTATTGCAACGCAGTTTGGAGATTTGGAAAACCACCCTGGGCGAAAGCCATCCCGATGTGGCCTTGGGCCTAAGTAATCTGGCATTGCTTTATGTCGCGCAAGACCGATACACGGAAGCTGAGTCCTTATTTCAAAGCAGTTTGACAATCAGAAAAGCCACCCTAGGCGAAGGCCATCCCGATGTGGCCACCGGCCTGAACAATCTGGCAGGGTTTTTTCGTATACAGGAGCGTTACACCGAAGCAGAACCGCTGTACCAATATAGCTTGACGATCAGGGAAGCGGCCCTAGGCAAAGGTCATCCCGCTGTGGCCATCAGCTTGAACAACCTGGCCGAGCTTTATATTGCACAAGGTCGGTACACCGAAGCCGAGCCAATGTGCCAACACAGTTTGGAAATCATGGAAACCACCTTGGGCGAAAGCCATCCCGATGTGGCCGCCAGCCTGAACAACCTAGCAGTGCTTTATCACGCACAAGGCCGCTATGCCGAAACCGAACCCTTATTGCAACGCAGTTTGATAATTAGGGAAACCACCCTAAGCAAAGACCATCCAGACACTGAAGCAGTCAGGGATAATTTACAGAAACTACAAGCGTTGTTGAAAAAATAAGGCATCACCAGTCTTATTTTTATAGTCGTCCACTGTGCCAATAGCCCGTGTAGGGCGCACTAGGATAGGCGCCAAGACGTTATGGTGCAACATCCCTATGCTGGGTTTTGTCATTATACGCGATAGTTTGGGAAAAAGCGTGGGCGCGGCGGTATAATGGCGGGATAAAAACTCCCGCCCGGCGAAAGTATCAGACCATGAAAATACTTGCACTTCATTTTAAAAACCTCAATTCCTTAGCGGGCGAAAGCCGTGTCAGTTTCACTAAGCCTGCGTTTGCCAATACCGGCGTTTTTGCGATTACGGGGGTGAACGGGTCGGGCAAATCGACGATTTTGGATGCCATTACCTTGGCTTTGTATGGCGAAACCTCGCGCTTTGACCAGCCGGAAACGTTGGTGATTACCCAAAATGCCGATGACGCTTATGCCGAGATTGAGTTTAAATTGGGTGATGAGCGCTATCAATCGCGCTGGCATGTCCAACGTAGCCACGATGAGGGCGAGGCGCACAGCGTGGATATGGTGTTGTCGCGGTTGTCGGACGGGCAGGTGTTGGCCGATACCCAGGTGGCGGTGTGCCGCGCCATCACCGAGCTGACGGGGATGGATTTTCGCAACTTCACCCGTTCGATGTTGTTGGCCCAAGGCGATTTCGCGGCGTTTTTAAATGCGTTGGACAATGAGCGCATGGGCATTTTGGAAACCTTGGTCGGTACGGATATTTACGCCGATTACCGCACGGAAATTCTGACCAATGCCACGAAGGCGCAACAGGCGATTGATGCGGTCAAGCAGGAATTGGCGGGTCTGACGTTGTTGGCCCCGGAGGAATTAGAGGCCGCCGAGTACGATTTGCAGGATTTTCAAGAGCAAATCCAAGAGTATAAGGTCGAGAAAAAACAGCTTGAAGAACAACAGCTGGCCTTAAAAAATATGGGCGGTTTGCAGTTGCAGATTGTCGAGCAGAAAAAGCTCATTAAGGAGTTGCAAACGCAGTTGGCGACTAATGAAGGGTCGCTGGCCAATATCGCCACCGCCAAGCAAGCTATTAGTTTTAAAGAGGATTTGGCGACACTTGACGAGAAGGGGAAGGCGCTTGGACAGCATCGGGGGGCTTTGGAAAGTTTGTTGAACGAGCAACAGTTTCTTAGGGAGCAATTGAGCGATAATCCCGATACCGCCGCTAAAGCCGCGCCCCGATCATTTGCCGAACAGCACCAGATTATTGACGCGATTAAGTTTGACATCAACCAAGCGCGGTTGGATAAGCAAACCGAAACCGCCGCGTTGCAGTCGTTAGACGCGCAACAGGCTGAGAAAAAAGCCGCGTTGGCGGAGCGGGAAACGTGGCTGGCCGAACATACCACCGATGCGCTGTTGCTGGATAACTTCCCTGAAACCGCCCCTCTAAAAACCATCCGCGCCGAGTTGGCGGAGTTAGTCGAACAGCATAAGCAAGCCAGTAACAGCGTCAAGAAAAATGCCACCACGGTTAAGGACACCCGCACGGTGTTGGCGAAAACCATCGCTGATGTTGCCCAGCTTAAGCAACAGCTTGTCGATGAGGGGCAAGCGCGCGAGGCTTTGCTGCAAGGCCATCATGAAGACGATATTGAGCACCTAAAAAACGAACAGCAAGAGCGGGTTAAGCAATTCCAGCAGGTGTTGGATTGGGCGCTCAGTTATCAAAAAACCAGCCAGCAGGGTGGGGGATTTTTAAGCCTGTTCGGGCGTAAGCCACCGGTGATGGAAGATCCCGATACCTTGACCGCCGAACTGGAACAACTGGCCGACACCGTTAAACGCGAGGAAAATATCCGCCGCGTTTTGGAGGCGGCGATTGGCCGCGAAGCGTTGGTTAAAAAGCTGTCGCCGGAGCGTGTCCATTTGGTGGACGGTAAGCCGTGCCCGTTATGCGGGGCGAAAGTGCATCCTTATCTTCAGTATCCGCCAGCTATCGGCAATTCGGTGCAAGCGTTGACCGACCAGCAAATGAAGCTGCGCGACTTGGCGGCGAAAACCGACCAGCTTAACAAGCGCATCATTATTGCCCAAAAACACGCCGCGAAAAACAGCGCCACCCAAGTGCAACTGCAAGGTATTAAGGACAGTTGGCGCAGCTTGTGCAACCGTTTAAACAAGGCCAGCGCCGATCTGGACATCGGCGATTTGTCGGTGATGGAGCAGTGGCTGAAAGAAGAGCAGGATGAGCTGAAAAACATCATCACCTTGGGCAAGCAGTATCAGAATAAAACCACCACGATTGCTAAGCTCACTGCGGAGATTGCCAAACATGAAGGCGCTATCGGCCAATTGCACGACACCGCCGAACAACTGGCCCAGGATGACCCAGGGCTGGCCCATATTCAGCTTGAGCGTGAGGTGGCCTTAAATCACTGCCGCGAAGCAGAGCAGGCGTTGGCGGCACAGGTTCATGCGCAATTGACCGCCTTAGGTGAAGCGATGCCGAGCAAAGGCAAGGAAGATGCGTTTTTTGACCACCTTAATAGCCGCCGCCAAGATTACCAAACCAACCAGTTCCATTACCGGAATTTGCAGGAAGAATTGGCGTTAGTGGCCAGCCAACAGGCCGCCAGCGCCGCCAAATTGGCTGAGGCCGAAGCGGCCATCGAGCGCCTGATGGCCAGCTTGCAAGGCGAGGAACAAATAGGCGTACATCTGGCCTTGATTGAGAAACAGCAGTTGATTGCCGAACAAGAGCGGATTATCAGTGAGCAGGATAGCCAGTTAACTGCCTTCGAGCAGACTTTTCAGGCACGGCTGCACAGCTCGTCTTTTACCAACTTGACCGAGTTGCGCAACGCCCTGCAATTTTTGACGCGGGAGCCGGAGTTTCTCAAACGCAAAGCCGATCTGGAATTGCAAATCGCCGCCAAACATCAGCAGTTGGAGAAAGTGACGGCGCAATTGGACACGGATTTTATGCTCGCCGAAACCGCGCCCAACCCTGATGACATTTATCGGCAGTTGGCCCAGTTGGCGGAAAAGACCGACATCGCCCAGTTGGAGATCCAACGGCTGCAAAAACGCTTGGCACAACACGCCGAAAATGGCCGCCGTTACGACCAATTGACCGAGCAACTGCATCAACGCCAACAAGAAGCCCAGCCCGCCCTCGCCGAACGCAGCTTACTGGACAACGAAAACGGCATTGCGTTTCGCCGCCGTGTGCAAATTCGGGTCGCCGACAAACTGCTGGTGCAGACCAACCGCATTTTGGAAAAAATCAGTGGCCGCTATTATTTGCGCTACGACACGGCGCAGCCGGGCTTGGCCTTGGCCATTGAAGACACCTTCCACGGCAACCGCCGCCGTCCACCGAAAACCCTGTCCGGCGGGGAGAGCTTTATCGTCAGCTTGGCCTTGGCTTTAGGGCTGTCGGAGTTGGCCAATAACAACACATCGGTCGATTCTTTATTTATTGATGAGGGTTTTGGTAATTTGGATGCCGAATCGCTGACACTGGTGCTGGGGACGTTGGAAAACCTGAAGGCCTACGGCAAAACCGTCGGGGTGATTTCCCATGTCGATGCGGTGAGAAAGCGCATCAAAACCCAAGTGCAATTGGTGAAAAAACCCAATGGCTTAGGGGTGTTGAAACAGGCTTAAGGGGGGCGCGTAAACGGTCGCGTTCTTACGCGACTAGTCTCAACGATGGCGCTTTTTATACGGGAGGGCTGTCTAAGTCGAAGCTATCCAACGCCGTTTTTGCCCATAAACGCTTGGCGTTAAACAGCTCGGTGTTTTCTTGTTCAGGGTACATGGAAAAATCATCATCGAACAAGTCCATGTTAATCCGCTCCTGTAACGCCTTGTTGGTTTCAGCGCAAGCCTGGAAAAAAACGCTGGCATTTTGTCGGCTTGGATAATACGGAGAGCCTTTAAATAACTCGGTGATTTTTTGGATTAGCTGGTTTCTTTTACGGCCACTGGGTTCTGGCAACACCAACCGCCCGTCTTTTATCCGCTCGTTCAGCTCCAAAATCAGGCAGGCGGCTTCTAGCGATAAAGACTCATTTTTGCGCTCGGTCATGGCCAAGCCATAGTCCGCACTTAAACCGGCGGTGGCGCAAAAATCCACCACTACATTGCCGCCGACTAGCTTATCTCGCGCAAAGGCTTTGACAAGCAGGTTTTCACTGCCAAAAATCCCCGCCCAATTGTCATAAATGCTGTCGAAGCGGTAATAATAGCTGCGGGCGGCGGACACGTCCAATTGTCGGTTCGGTGTAAAGCCCACTAATAAGGCGGTGGAGTACAGCGACAGCGCCATCAAATCTTGTCGCCGAAAATACACCAGCACTTTAATGTCTGAAAAATGCGGTGCTAAAAACGCTTTTAAGGCCTGTATCTGCTCAGGGTTAGACAGATTTGAATGTAAATGCTCATTGGACATAATGACCGAACGATAGGGGCGGCGTTGAAGCTCTTCATCCAGTTGCTGTTCTAAGGTCAGGCAGAATGCCGCATGTTTTTCTGGGCTATCAATGCCTAAATTCTTTTCACCAAAAGGCCAAGGGCTACGTTCGGCGTAAGCGGTGAGCTTGATATGGTTTTTATCGCCTAAACAGATCGGATATAAGATGCCCGCTTGCTTCAGTTGCGCCCGGTTATGGGCCAAAAACTCTTGTATTGACGTTGTGCCAGTTTTTTCTGTGCCAATATGCAACAGAAGCGTCGGTTTGTTGTTCATTCGTTAGTTGTAATGCGTGAAATTAAATAAGCAGGCTCATTATATCGGCAAAAATGAGGATTTTGATTGCTAAATTTGTAATAAGGGTGCTTTTTGTGATTATTGCCACAAAAATTGTGATATTGTTCACATAAACAGTGAATGGGGCAGGGTGTCGATACCCCATTCACGTTGATGGGTTTTACTGGGTCGCTATTACCAAATTATAAAGAGGTGCGGGTTTTTTTGACCACTAAGGCTTGGTTGTCTTTAGAGGCGAACACGTCGCAGGTTTCCAAGGCTTTCAACATCATTTTACGCCCTTTTTCAAACGAATAATGGCGGTCGGCAAACTCCCGTGCGGCTAAGGAGGTTTTTTCCCATAGCGTGGGGTCGGTATACAGTTCGGTGACGGCATCCGCCCATTCTTGCGCCGTTTCGGCAACCATCACTTCCAAGCCGTGCCGCAAGGGCGTGCCTTCGGCGGCGATAGGGCTTAGCACTGACGGTATGCCGTGCGCCAGACCGTCGATCACTTTGCCTTTAATGCCCGCGCCTGTCAATAAAGGTGCCACGAACACCTTACAGGTGTCATAAATGTCGGCGACATTTTCGATATAACCTTCAACAATGACATCGTCACAGGCCAATTTTTCCAACTCTGGCGGTACATTGCTGCCGTAAATGCGAAACTTGGCTTCAGGGAGTTGGTAACGCAAGATGGGCATGACTTGGCCGATGAAAAACAACACCGCCGCCTTATTGGGTGGATGGCCAAAGCCGCCTAAGAAGGCAATGTCTTGGCGGCCTATAAAGCCTGGGACATTGTCCTTAATGTCCACCACCCAAGGGCAGGTGACAATTTTGGTGCTGTTAAGGTTATGCGATAACACTACGGCATGTTCGATAGGGTTATACGACAGCACGACATCGACTTGCCGCATGATCGACAGCTCTTCTTCCCGAATCACACAAGCCTTATTGATCTGCTCGGAGTCGTTACGCTCAATGCCCTCGCGCAATTCGCGCAGAAAATGCAGGTCGGCATTACAAAACAGCACTTTGGCATCCGGCGCGTATTGGCGTACCCAATGCAGGTGATTTTTGGCGACATAATAACGGGTGATATACACCACCTCAAATTCGCTGCCACGCTTTTCCATAAACGCCTGCATACTGTATTCAAACGGTGCGTAGACGACCTCGATGCCTAGCCGTTGCAACAGCTCGGTATACGCGCCCATATAGGCAAAGTTTTCCGGCACGAAGGTGACTTTAAAGCCCAATGACTGTAACAGGCGCATTTCTTGGATAGCCGCGTAGCTACCCGCGTCAATGTCAGGCCGTGGGGTTTGGTAATCAATCACCAAGGCGCGGTAGTTGATGCCCCGATCTTTGTTCAAATCGACCTGCTTGCCTTCTTCGCCATTGAAGCGGCAGCTATGAATCCATTTTTGCTTAAATTTAGGGCGGTTGATTTCTTGGTAACGTTTAGTGCCCGAGGTGACGCTGGTACCGCTGCTGATGCCCTCAAAATGGTAGACCACCGATAACGGCACAAACAAGGTTTTATAACCGGCCGCCCGTACCTTAAACGCCAAATCGGTGTCCTCAAAATACGCGGGGCAATACTCTTCGCTAAAGCCGCCGATCTCCTGCCATAACGCGGTAGGCAACATAATTGCCGCACCGGACAAGTAATCGGCCTGACGGGTATAGCTAAAACGTGGCTCGTGCGGATTGCCGCCACGGCCATAATTCCACGGATTGCCGCTGCTCCAGACAATGCCGACCGCTTCCTGTAATTTGCCATCGGGGTACAGCAGTTTAGAACCGGCCAAGCCGACCTTGTCGAATTGCTCAAAGGTGAAGACTAGCTCGTCCAGCCAATGCACCGTAGGTTCGGTGTCATTGTTGAGCATCACGATATAGCGGCCTTTAGCAACGCTGGCGCCCCGGTTGCAGCTACGGATAAAGCCTTGTGAGGTTTCATTGCGCAAATAGTGGATGCCATCGACATAATCTAAAATGTCCAAAGTGTCATCACTGGAGCCGTCATCGACCAAAATCACCTCAAAACTGGCCTTGTTATAGGCAAACAGTAACGCCACCAAGCAATAATAAGTGACCGGAAATTTGTTGTGGACGGGTACGACGATGCTGACATCGGGAGATTCAACAACCGGAAAGCTTAAAGGCGCAAACGTGCGGATTTTGTCAAATCCCGCTACCAATTGCTCATGCAGCCGCCCTAAATGGGTGATACGCGCCATCAGTGCCGCCAATTCTTCGCCTTCTTGGGTACGCGCCGCCTCCGATAAGGCCAACAGCGAAGCCCGCATCGACTCATAACGGTAAGCGGCGGCGGGCGAAAGTTTAGCGGGCAGGGGTTTGGCGGCGTATTTTTGCAGCACATCCCACGGTGTCAATTGGTAAGGAGTGATTTCCGCCAATACCCCGATCACTTTTCCTGATGGGCGGGCTTTGACCTCCAGCAGGTGCGGGCGGCCATCCAATAACGCTAAGGGCAAGCTGATATTAAAGCCAAAGGTTTGCGCGTTTTCATCGGCTTTGGCGGACGTTGTGTCAACGACAAACAAGCCATCGGCATACAGTTCAACGCGCATATCGGCTTGCGAAATCCAGCCGATAACGCGCGAGCCTTCAAGCTGCTCTAGCTTGCCGTGGACATCGGTTTCATAAATAAAGGTTTTGGGCGACCCTTGGGCAGGCAAGCCGCTATCACGGTCAATCAGGGTGATGGCGTGTTCTTCACCGTCATAAACCGTTTCCGGCAGTTGGAATTCGATATAAGCCAGTTGGTTATGGTCACACTTGCGCAGGGTTTGCCAACCTTCGACAGTAATCAGCGACTTTGCCCATTTTAAAGGCGCCTTGTCATCGGGGGCCAATAGGGTGAAGGCGGGTTGGGTAAAAAATAAGAAGCTATCCTTATCTTTGGACTGTGCCGGAAACTTTCTGATTAAAATACGGACGAACGCCGCTTTTTTAGGGATTTGCAGGGTGTCAATGACATTGATGTAATCCTCTAAGGCGTTGCCGCCGAGTTTGCCTTCAAGCACTTGGGTTTCGTGGCGGTTGAGTATCTTATAGTTGCCATCGTATATTTCGACGAGATAAGTCGCCGTGCAACGGTGCATGCCAAAATGCCCGTTTACTTGATAACGCTCGCCGGGGCTGACCGGAATAAACTCACCGATTACCGGATCAACGTAAACCAGATCGACACTGCTTTCAATCCCCGCGCTTTGGTAAATATGCAGGGTATGGCCATTATACAGCGACCATTTTTCGTTTAAGTCAACGCCTAAACTACCGTGGTTGGCTTGCGACGGGTCAATAATCCAGTAAGCGGGTTTGGTCTCCAGGCCCGCGTCACAGATTTGGTTGATATGTAACAATAATGGCTGTTCTTTAGCTTCGGGTGCATCCGTTACATCCAGCGACTTGATAAACTCGTTGTCAACCAACAAATCAACCCCGCCGCCTTCCTTAACCCGTTTTTTCTGCACCACGGCAGAGTTTAAAAAGCCATCACACGATAAAAACAGACTTCTTATTTTAGGATCACTTGTGCTCATTGCTTACCTTATGCCCATTATGTATTAAAAAATCATCATTATTTTGCAAAAACAGATAGCCGCACAGCCTTAGGGCTGTTTTATCAGCAAAAATATCATGGCTAACCAGCTCTAAGTGGCCAAGTATTCGTTTTGTGGGGCGAGGGTCTCTTGTCTGCCATTTACCCGCCCATCGTATATTAAAGCCAAAGCCATATCATAACCTAATGGCTTGTTGGCGACAAAACGTAGTTGAACACTGGGTTATTGCCTTATTAAAAGCCCTGTTTTGTTGGCCGGTCACGATGCGTTTAGCAAGCCTCTGCCCATCGTGTATAATTGTGGTATATAATCGCCGACATTTTACATTTCGTTTACACAACTACTACTATGAGCATCTCACTTTCCAACCGGGTTTTAGCCGTCAAACCATCTCCTACCTTGGCCATCACCGCACGGGCCGCCGCCATGCGGGCGGCGGGCAGGGACATTATTGGCCTAGGTGCGGGCGAGCCGGATTTTGACACGCCTGAGCACATCAAGGCGGCGGCGATTAAAGCTATCAACAGCGGCTTTACCAAATACACCGCCGTTGACGGCACCCCCGGATTGAAGAAAGCCATTATCGCCAAATTTAAAACCGACAATGGTTTGGATTATCAGCCCAAACAAATCTTGGTGTCTTGTGGCGGCAAACAAAGCTCGTTCAACTTGACGCAAGCATTGCTAAACGCCGGTGACGAAGTCATTATCCCCGCGCCGTTTTGGGTATCATACCCTGACATGGTGTTGTTAGCCGACGGTGTGCCGGTGATTGTCGAAACCAGCCAAGCGCAACGCTTTAAGATGACCCCTGAACAATTACGCGCCGCCATCACCGACAAAACCCGCTTGATTTTCATCAATAGCCCGTCCAACCCGTCCGGCGTGGCTTATACCTTGGCGGAACTGGCGGCCTTGGGCGAGGTGCTAAAAGACTATCCTAACATCATTATCGCCACCGATGATATGTATGAGCATGTGTTGTGGGAAAAGGGCACGTTCGTCAATATCCTCAACGCCCATCCTGAGTTTTATGACCGCACCGTGGTGATGAACGGCGTATCAAAAGCCTATTCGATGACCGGCTGGCGTATCGGCTATGCCGCAGGCCCTGCCGACCTGATCGAGGCGATGTGCACCATCCAATCACAAAGCACCTCCAACCCGACCTCCATCTCGCAAGTGGCCGCCGAAGCGGCGTTGACGGGCGACCAAAGCTTCATCGACCACATGTGCTTGGAATTTAAAAAACGCCATGATTTTGTGGTGGCCGAGCTGAACGCCATTGACGGCATCGAGTGCTTGGAGACTGACGGTACGTTTTATGTCTTCCCCAATGTCCAAAAGCTGATCGACCGCCTTGACGGCATTAATGATGATCTGGAATTTGCCGAATACCTGATAGAAAAAGCCGGCGTGGCCTTAGTGCCCGGTTCGCCGTTCGGTTGCCCTGGCCATATCCGTATTTCCATCGCCACCAGCATGGCGAACTTGGAAAACGCCTTGGAGCGGATTAAGCAGGCGATTTAGGGGGGAGGCTTCGGCGTACCGTACCCCTGTCATTAAATTAAAAATGGTTCTATATGAGCTTCACTGTCTTTTACTAAAGATGTACGGCGAGCCGTTATAAGTTGGCGATATTAAACATACCCTTCATTCCTGCAGGGGTTGCCGGAATCCAGTTCACAGGGATGTGAACGGTTTTTATTACGACTGTATTTAATTACATAAATGCCGTTCATGGCATCTGGATTCCGGCAATCCCTGCAGGAATGACGGGTATTTTGGCGGTCACAGTGTTTATATTGGTTCGCCATATATTGTTGGCAAAAATACATTGAACCCCATATGGAGCCAAAAAGATAATGAATGAAAAATTAGTTAGTATAGCAATAGGAGCAACTGCACTTATTGGTTTGTTTTTTAGTAGAAAAAAATGCTCGCTGTGTAATAAATCTCATTTTGGATGCACATCATGTTTTGTCTGTAATGAATTAGTATGCAAGTATTGCGGTAAAGATATTAGCTCTTTAGGTTTTTGTTGTAAAAGTCACGGTGATATTGATTCTGCATTAATTAACGAGAAAAGCGTTAAGGTTTTTTCTGAAAATTACAAAGGCAAAATAGCCCCTTATAAAATCTCAAAAACTATTCATACAAGTTATTATCGCAATAAAGATAATGCTGAATATGCTTTGCGATTTATCGCGGCTATTAATGATGCAAATATTGTTCAGGAAGTTAAGTTTACAAAAAAAACAGAAAATGATAATAACTATAAATATTCTGTATGGTCAGGAAATGGTAGGATTTAAGCTGAGTAGGTCGAGTAGGCTGTTTTTTTCTTATTCCCACATGCCGCGTCATTGCTATTAAATTAAGGGTGTATGCTTTTAATTTCAACGAGATAGTGACGTAGGTCGGGTTAGCGATAGCGTAACCCGACAGCATTCGAGCGGCACACGTCGGGTTACGCTATCGCTAACCCGACCTACTATGATTGTATATTATTGATAATAAATGTGAACTGCCTTGGCTTAATGACGTTGACAAGGTAGTGCGGAACGAGGACATTACATTTAAATAGCCTACCAACTGCCGCTATTGGCCATAGACAACCACGGCTCTTGCGGGGCGAGGGCGGGGCCTTTTTGTAACAGCTCAATGGAAATGGCATCGGGGGAGCGGACAAAGGCCATGTGCCCATCACGCGGTGGACGGTTGATGGTGACTCCCGCCGCCGCTAGTTTTTGGCAAGTGTCGTAGATATTGTCCACTTCAAACGCCAAATGGCCGAAATTGCGCCCGCCGGTATAAACTTCGGTATCCCAGTTATAGGTCAGCTCCAGTAAGGGCGCATCGCTGGTGTCTGCTTGGGCGGCATCTAGCGGGGCGCACAGGTAGACTAAGGTAAAACGTCCGGCCTCGCTATCCCTGCGCTGATGTTCTTGCAAGCCCAGTTTGTTACAGTAAAAATCCAGTGCCGCGTCCAAGTCGTGGACGCGTACCATCGTGTGCAAATAGCGCATGGCTTTTCTCCTTCAATCAAAACGGTTAATGTCGGCAGGGCTATTCTAGTCCGCTAACGGCATTTGTACCAATGCCTGTACTTGCTGATGCCTAAAGCAGCCCGTCCAATGGTCGTTGACCATGCCGACCGCTTGCATGTACGCATAACAAATAGTGCTACCGACAAATTTAAAGCCGCGTTTTTTCAGGTCTTTGCTCATCGCGTCTGATTGCGGGCTGGTGGCGGGTACGGCTTGGCGGTTTTCCCACGCATTTTGCATGGGCTGATGATCGACAAATTGCCAGATGT
>JACXTQ010000027.1 GCA_016919605.1 Methylovulum sp. | reverse complement strand
TGTGAGCGCCCCATCAATATGTACGCCTACTCAAAGTTCCAATTCGACCAATACGTCCGGCAGCTATTGCCCACCGCCGCCAGCCAGATTGTCGGGTTCCGCTATTTCAACGTGTACGGGCCGCGCGAACAGCACAAAGGCGCGATGAGCAGCACCGCCTTCCACTTTAACCAGCAAATCATCGCCAACCAGACCGCCCGCCTGTTTGCAGGTTGCGATGGCTATCCTGATGGCGGCCAAGAACGTGATTTTGTCTATGTCGGTGATGTGGTCGATGTCAACCTGTGGTTTCTTGACCACCCTGACCAGTCCGGTATCTTTAATGTCGGCACCGGCCAGGCCGAACCCTTCAACGCCGTCGCCCAAGCCGTGATCGCTTGGCACGGGCAAGGCCGCATCGAATACATCCCGTTTCCCGAACATCTGAAAGGCGCCTACCAAAGCTACACCCAAGCGGATCTTTCCGGCTTAAGGCAAGCCGGTTACACCCAGCCCTTTTTGGCCGTCAAGGAAGGCGTGGCAAGGTATTTGGATGTGCTGAATGGGGGGAATGGCTAAGGCTTGAAAATTTGATGTAGCCGAAGTGCCCAACTACCAACTTTCGGAGGGATGGTAGAAAGGTATTGGTGCGTTGAGTGGGGGGGTATAAGTGCTGTTTAGTCCCTGTCAGAGCTTGCATAAATGTTCGCAAATGCGATAAAGATTATTGATATTGCGTATGTTTGGAGAAAATTCAATGTATTGGTACGGTGTACATGTTGTAATGGCTGTGCGTTACAAGCATGGGAAACAAGATGTCTTCCCTGCATGGGAAAATATCTATTTGATAAATGCTGAAAATTCCGAAGAAGCTGCTCATAAGGGCGAGGTGACTGGTAAAAAAAATGAAGGGGACGCATCCGGTTCATTTTATTGGGATGATCAGCCAGCAGAATGGCTTTACATGGGCGTACGAAAGGTGATTCAAGTTTCTAATGCGTGTTCCCCTACAAACGAAGTCGGAGATGGTGCTGAAATTACATACCAAACACTTGAATTTAATACCGAAAAAGCCCTTAAGAATTATGTTAATTCAAAGCCAACAAAATTAAGGGTAGTTGAGTAAAAGCTTATGCAGGTTGGGCATGGCATTAACTAAAGGGTAAGAGGATCTTGCTAGGTTTTTAAATCCAAACACTTACATATAGCCTGTACCCCATCGCAAGCCATGCAGCGCAATGTCGTGGCTTATATAAGGCAGAAATGCCAGTAAGTTATTGATGGCTAATAAACAGGTCGTTGTTTTCGTTCTTAGCCCAATACCCCTAACACTTCCGCCAAAGCCTCAACATGGGTATCGCTATCATTCAAACACGCAATGTAGCGGTACGCTTGTCCACCCGCTTCCATAAACAGATGCTTGTTTTCCATGGCGATTTCTTCCAAGGTTTCTAAGCAATCCACGGCAAAGCCAGGGCAAACCATGTCTACGGCCTTAACCCCTTGCCCAGGCAAGGCTTCTAGCGTATCCACACAATAAGGTTTTAGCCATTGTGCCTTACCAAAACGTGATTGGAAGACAATTTGCCAGTCTTTGTCGCTTAAGCCCAATTGTTCGGCTATCAGGGCGGCGGTTTTGTGGCAGTGATGGAAATAGGGGTCGCCCCATTGGGTCAGTTGTTCGGGCAAGCCGTGGAACGACATGAGCAGCAACTCATTTTTGGGTTGCTCACGCCAGGCTTGGCGGATGGATTCGGCGATGGCCTTGATGTATGTTCCCTGCTGATGGTAATCGCTGATAAACTGAAAGCTGGGCAAATGCCGCCATTGGTTCAATTCCTTGACCAGATCATCATAAATCGAGGCGGTGGTGGTGGACGAATATTGCGGATACAGGGGTAGGACAATAATATGTTCCACGCCTTGCTCCTTAAAGCCGCGCAATTGGTTAGCAATGGACGGTTCGCCATAACGCATGGCGTAAGTGACGGTTATCCCTTGTCCGGCCAGTTTGGCCGCGAGCTTTTCGCTTAATTGTCGTGTCAAAAAAGCCAGCGGCGAGCCTTTTTCGGCATCCCAAACTTTTTGATAGGCTTTGGTGGATTTTTTTGGGCGAAACGGTAACACCGCCCCGTGTAGGATCAGCCACCAGATGGGCCTTGGAATATTGACCACCCTTGGATCCCAGAGAAATGCCTTTAAGAACTGTCGGACAGCACGGACAGTGGGCGCACTGGGCGAACCTAGGTTCGCCAGTAAAATACCTGTTTTCGGGGTGGTCATAATCTTCCTAACGGTTAATCAAATTTAAAAATTCGGTACGGGTGCTGATGTGTTGGCGAAAAATGCCGGTCATCACCGATGTGGTCATGACTGAGTTTTGTTTTTCCACACCCCGCATCATCATGCACAAATGTTTGGCTTCAATGACCACCGCCACCCCGCGTGCACCCGTGACTTGCTCGATGGCATCGGCAATCTGTTTGGTGAGCTTTTCTTGAATCTGCAAACGGCGGGCGTACATATCGACGATACGCGCCACTTTTGACAAGCCTAGCACTTTGCCCTGAGGCAAATAGCCGACATGGCATTTGCCGATAAACGGTAACAAGTGATGCTCGCACAAAGAATACAGCTCAATATCTTTGACAATCACCATATCTTCGGTGTCAGCGCTAAAAATGGCCCCGTTCAACACCTCTTCCAAGGTTTTTTCGTAACCATTATTTAAAAATTTAAACGCCTTCGCTGCCCGTTTGGGGGTGTCAACTAAACCCTCACGGCTTAAGTCTTCACCGACCGCTTCGATAATTTTGGCGAAATGTTCTTCCACGTTGTTCAATCCCATTATAAAAAAAGCTAATCAGTATACATCAGGAACGGTGAATTTTAATGCCTGTAACACCACGGCCTCATCCGCGCCCGCCAGGTTGCCTTTCTCGCTAAGATGCCGCCGCCATCCGCGCCCTCCGTATTGGCCGTGGAACAGTCCCAAAATATGCCGAGTAATGCTGTGCAAGCGTAGGCCATTGCCAAGCTGGGCACTGATGTAAGGCAGCAGGGCGTGGACAATCTCGGTGCGGCTTAAGGTGGGGCGGGTATCGCCAAACAGGCGTTGGTCGGCATCGATCAACAAAAAAGGATGTTGGTAGGCTTCGCGGCCTATCATTACGCCATTCACCCGTTGCAGGATGGTTTCGGCTTGATCGATAGATGTCACACCGCCATTTAATATAATCTCCAAGTGCGGAAAGTCAATTTTAAGCTGATACACCGTGTCATAACGTAAGGGCGGTATCTCACGGTTTTCTTTTGGCGACAAGCCGCTTAACCAGGCTTTACGCGCATGAATGATAAAGGTTTGGCAACCTGCGGCAGCGACCGTGCCAATAAAATGCACCAGTTCCGGGTAGGAGTCTTTATCGTCAATGCCAATACGTGACTTCACCGTAACCGGAATAGCTACGGCTTGGGTCATGGCGGCCACGCATTCCGCCACCAATTCTGGTTCCGCCATCAGACAAGCGCCAAAACGCCCGTTTTGGACACGGTCACTGGGGCAACCGACATTTAGGTTAATCTCGTCATAGCCGTAATCCTCGGCCATTTTTGCGCAAATCGCCAACTCGCGGGGGTTGCTGCCGCCCAATTGCAAAGCCAGCGGATGTTCGGCCTGATTAAACTGTAAAAAACGGTGGTGGTCGCCATGTATCAAGGCCCCTGTCGTAACCATCTCGGTATACAAAATCGCCCGTTGTGAGAGCAATCGATGGAAATAACGGCAGTGTCGGTCGGTCCAATCCAGCATCGGGGCAACGGATAATAGAGGCTTATGTTTGCTTGTGTTCATTCAGTGTCAGGTAATGCTTAAAGGTTATTGGCCACTTTTAAAGCCTCAATATGTTCGGTGGAAAATTGTGTGTATTTGATGATTTTGTCAATAGGCTCGCCATCGGCCAGCATGATTTTGGCCAACGACTCTTTGGTTTTAATTTCCCCTTCCAGCAAGCCTTCCGTTTTCCCTTCCTCAAAAGACGTGTCCATCACGTTCTTCACCTCCCAATACTCCAACAGGCTCTTTTGGTAATCGTCAAACTGTTTGGGCTTTAAGTGCGCCAGCTCGGCAATCCCGAAGCCCTTCTGGAAAATAGGCTCGTTCAGGATGGCGGGGATATGGTCGAAGTTTTCCAAGTTTTTCAAAAAATACAGCCACTTGTCAACATGGCTGTCCAGCTCATGCTCCTGTTTGGTGAACAGCGGCATTTGCAGGAACTTAAAGTGCAGCTTGTCATAAAACAAGTCGCCGTCTTGGTCTTTCAGGCAGACATCGCGCCTGAACTTGCTGGCCTCTTCCTTTTCATCGTAGACAAAATCCAGGATGGCGATAAGGTAGACTGGCATCAGCTTAAAGTCCCAACTGCCTTTTTTCGCCTGCTCCTTGATGGGGAAGGTCGAATAAAACAGGGAGCGATCCTTGAAGAATTTCACCTTGGCCTTCTGCATTTCGACAATGAAGCGCTCGCCTTGGGCGTTTTGGCAGTAAATGTCAAAGATAGCCTTGCCCTCCTTGGCGGTGCCGGGCATCTTTTCGGGGTTCTTAAAGCTCAGCTCGGCAATTTGGTGATGGGGCGGCAACAGCTGGTTTAAAAAATCCAGCAACAACTCCTTGCTGCCCTCTTCGCCAAACAGTTTTTTAAAACCAAAATCGGTATAGGGATTGAGATATTTTCCGGTCATTGATTGCTCCGTGGTCATTACCGTGAGGTCTTTTGCTTATTGCTCACTATCCAAAACCGGATAACCCCCCATGCCGTCAGCAAAAACTTACATCAAGGTTAAAATTTCGGCTAAGACCTTGCCATTGGTCGCTAAAATTTGCTTGGGGAACACTCCGGCATTACCTTTAAAATCAGTGACCGTGCCACCCGCTTCTTGGACAATCAACGCCCCGGCGGCGACATCGTACAAATTCAGCTCCTGCTCCCAGAACGCATCCACTTGACCGTCGGCAACCAAACATAAGTCCATTGCCGCCGAACCGAACCGCCGTTGTCCGGTCGTCCGTTGCGCAATCCGTCCGAACCGCTCCAGATTGTTTTCGGTCAAATACGAGCGCAAACAGGCGAATCCGGTCGCCACCATCGCATCGGCCAAGTTATTTTCATCAGACACTTGGATTACCACGCCGTTCTTAAAAGCGCCCAGGCCTTTTGCTGCCGTGTAATAATCATCCAAAGCCGGTGCATACACCGCACCCGCCACCAAATCGCCGTCAATTTCCAAAGCGACACTGATCGACCAAAAATACTGGCCTCTGGAAAATGAATGGGTGCCATCTATCGGGTCAACAATCCAGCGTGATACTTGATTGGCCGATTGCCCGCTCTCTTCGCCCCAAAAACCATACTCAGGATATTTTTCCGTTAAGGTCGTTTGTAAATAGGCTTCCACGGCAAGGTCGGCGGCGGTCACAAAATCACGCGGATTTTTTTTATGGACGGCCATGTTTTTTAAGTCTTTAAAATACGCCAAGGCGATTTGTCCGGCTTCACGGACAATAGTTTCAAGGTCAACAAGGGAAATGGTCATAGTTTAAGGAAGTCTCAAATTAAAAATGGCATTATAAAGGATACGGAGGTACTCAGTATGACAGGCGGGTTAGTGATGGGTTTTTAAGGTAAAAGTCACAGGGCCGTTGTTAACCAAGGCGACCTGCATATCCGCGCCAAACTCCCCGAACGCCACCTGGGCATGAGTCGCTAGCGCCAGCTCTTGCAAATAACCGAACAGCTCACGGCCTTGTTCAGGGGGCGCAGCACTGGCAAAGCTGGGACGGTTGCCTTTTTGGGTATCCGCCACTAATGTAAATTGCGGAACTAACAGCAAACCGCCATCAATATCGCGCAAACTTAAATTCATGCGGTCATTGCCATCGGCAAAAATCCGGTAATTAAGGATACGCTCCAGCAAGCGTTGCGCATCTTGGCGGGTGTCCGGTTTTTCCACACCCACCAAGGCCATAATCCCTGTGCCGATAACGCCAATAGCTTGGCCGTTAACCTTCACTTTCGCGCTAGTGACCCGTTGTATTATGCTAATCATTGTTTATCTAACCTAAAAAGTGCCGCTATTTTCCATAGTGTCAATCACAGCCTTCGTCTACGCATTGGTTAACTTCCACGGTGATATGCGAGAGTTCGCCCAAGCCTTTTAAGCGGTAGAAAGGCTTGAGCAAGGCTTTATAATAATCCGGCGATTGCGGCTGGTGCGACACCAGTGACACAATCACCGCAAAATGCCCAGGGCCTACGCGCCAGATATGCAAGTCGGCGACACGGTTGTCGGCATCTTGTTCAATGGTTTGTTTTATTTCAATTTTATAATGCAGATCAAGGCTTTCATCGACCAGCACCGGACTGGTTTCGCAAACCAACACATAAGCCCAACGGGCAATCACTAGCACACCGACAATACCCATTACCGGGTCTAGCCATACCCAGCCGTAATACTTACCCGCTACTAGAGCGACAATCGCCAGCACGGATGTTAGTGCGTCCGCCAGCACATGGGCATAAGCGGCCTTAAGGTTATGGTCATGATGATGCGCATGGCCGTGGCCGTCATGGGGGGCGTGATGCTCATGGTGATGATCGTCTTTAAGCAGTAGCGCACACAACACATTCACCAACAGGCCCACACAGGCAACGATAATCGCCTC
>JACXTQ010000026.1 GCA_016919605.1 Methylovulum sp. | reverse complement strand
TTGGGCAAAATATTCCGCCAATGCGGCTTTGCCATGTACAGTACCGTCTGCTTGATGTTGCAAAGCCACGACAAACGGGCTGGTAAATTCAATGCCATCGGCGTAATGGGCTAGGATTTGGCTGAGATCGTGTTGGTTCCACGCAGTAAGCCAGTGTGCCGCCAAGGTGTCGGCTTGAGTTTGGGTCATCATGGGCTTTTTCTCCAAAACCATCAGGAACTACACGATAACATCGAGCATCCCGCCCGTTGCCTGGCCCAATCGGGGCGTTTAGCGGCAAAAGCTTCCTTGTCCGGCTGTTCATCGTAAGGGTGGCGCAACAGCTCCAGCAATTCATTGACCTTACTAAAATCACCTTGTTCAGCTTGGTCTATGGCGAGCTGGGCGAGATAGTTGCGTAGCACATATTTGGGGTTGACTGCGTTCATACGTTGGCGGCGCAGTTCATCCGGCACGGCATCGGTGCGGACGCGCCCAAGGTAAGCCTTAAGCCATGCCCCTAACCGTGCTTGGTAGTCGGGGGTGATGTGTTCGGGCAGGTAATAGGCAGCGAGCAAGGGCGACATCAGCTGTGCATCATCGGCGGGGCCTGCCTGGCTGTCCAAATCGGCCAAATGGCGGAAAAATAGCGTCATGTCGGTTTCAACGCTTTGCAAGATAGTCAGCAATTCTGTGCATAACTCATAATCGCTGTCGGGGTTAAAGCGTTCTAAGCCCAGTTTGCTTGCCATCATGGCTTGCCAGCCGTTGGCAAAGGTTTGCTGGTAGGTATTGAGCGCGGCTTGCAGGGGGGCGATGTCTTCGCTGTCCAGCAAGGGGAAAATGGCGTTTGCCAATTGCCCCAAATTCCAAAAGGCAATCGCGGGCTGGTTGCCGAAGCGGTAACGGCGGTCGGCGGCATCGGTGGTGTTGGGAGTCCAGTTTAGGTCAAAACCTTCCAGCCAACCGTAAGGGCCATAGTCTATGGTCAGTCCTAAAATCGACATGTTATCAGTGTTCATGACCCCATGCACAAAACCTACCCGTTGCCAATGCACAATCATAGCGGCGGTGCGGCGGCAAACCTCTTCATACCATTGCAGATAAACGGCGGGGGAGGGTGCGCCTAGATGCGGAAAGTCGGTGCGTATCGTGTAATCAACCAGTTGCTTAAGCACCGTCAAATCGCCGCGTGCGGCAAAAATTTGGAAACTGCCAAAACGGGTGAATGACGGGGCGACCCGGCAAACCACCGCCCCCAGTTCGGCTTTAGGGTTGCCGTCATAAAACATATCACGGATCACCGTATCGCCAGTCAAGACCAGGCTTAAGGCGCGGGTGGTGGGCACGCCTAAATGGAACATGGCTTCGCTGCATAAAAATTCCCGCACCGAAGAGCGCAATACCGCCAAACCGTCAGCGGTGCGCGAGTAAGGCGTAGGGCCGGCACCTTTCAGTTGCAAGGTCCAGCGCTCGCCCGCTTGGTTGACCACTTCACCCAGATTAATGGCACGGCCATCGCCCAGTTGCCCCGCCCAACTGCCGAATTGGTGGCCGCCATAACAGGTCGCATAAGTCTCCATGCCTTCTGCTAAGGCATTGCCGGCAAATATGTGGGCAAACGCCTCGCTGTCACAGGCAGTGGGTGGCAAATCCAGCAACTTGACTACTTCCCATGCCGATGCCACCACCTGCGGTTGGCTGACGGGGGTGGGCTGCACTTTGGAATAACAGGCCCCCAATACTTGGCGGCGATAATTGAGTGGCTCAGGGTCGGCGGGCAATTCACGGATGAATGAGTTATCAAAGTTTAAGGAGGCTAATAACGGGTGCGGATGTTTTTCGATCATGCTTGTGGTTAGTCGGGTAAGTTAATGGGGGATCACCGTGCTAAACGGCCTCTGTATTCTGGTTGCGGTTGCGGTTGTGGCCTGACAACGTACGGTCTTTGCCATTCGTGTCTGTGATGCCAGGGGGAGTTGAAACCATCAAAGTAATAGCCGCCAGGATAGGCCCCATTGTAAGGCGGGTTATAACCGTAACCGTAAAAGGAGTGGTTGAACTCGTTCCGTTGCCGTTGTGCGGCGGCAAAATCTTCTTCCGCTTTGGCATTACGGTTAAGGGCGTTAATAGCCGCTTGCCTATCCAATTCTGCCTGCCGCTCTTGCTGGGCTTTTTTTTCCTCGGCTTCCCGTTTTTTAAAATCATCTTCCCAAGCTTTTAGTTTGGCTTGCGCCTCCGCTTCTTTGGCAGGGTCTTTTTGTTTAATCTCAATTTCTTCCTTTTTAATCGCCGTGGCCGGACACGGGTCAGTCTGATAAACAGTTTTATAATCAACAATACATTTAAAAACCTCTTCAGCTTGTGCCGGTGACAGGGCGGTTCCACAAAAAATCAACAGAAAAACTGACATGATTTTATTCATTTGCTTTCCTCCACTATATGCTCGTTAGATTTGCAAGCTAACCGATAATTTCCGCCATAAGCGGGGATATTGGTCAGGGTAATGGTTATGTCCGTTGTTGCTTTCCAGCAATCAACAATCGTGCCAACTTTCGCAAACCATCCGATGTCAAGGTAATCCCTAAGGGGGCGACCTTATTATCCAATTCGTACATGACATCGGTGGCGGCAATCATGCCCAAATAATTAAAGCCATCCAATCCCGGCATTTGCTTGCCCAGTTGTTTCAGTTGCGGAGCCAGTTGTTCCCATGATTGGCTAAAAAATGTCCGCACCGGATCATCCCCGCCTGTATTTTGGCCTGTCAAGCCTGCCTGAAAGGCCGTACCAGAGGCTTGCAGCATGTTGGTCAAGGTCGCCTGTAAAGCTTGGTTGTGTTCATCTTGGCCTAAGCTGTTAATTGCTTTTGCCAGCGAGCCTTGCCATTGTTTCCATATCACTTTCCATTGTTGCTTTTCGTTGGCGTT
>JACXTQ010000189.1 GCA_016919605.1 Methylovulum sp. | reverse complement strand
CCGCCCCAGCGCCGAGGAGGCGTGGGCGCAAGCCCCGCGCAGCGAAGCCGATACGGTGTGCTGGACGGAAGAAGCCGCCAGCGCCTACGCGCTCATCTCGCATTGGGTCGAGGCCGGACGCTGGTACGAAGCGGGGCGCGGCTTTAAGGCCGCTTATGAGCGTTTGTGCCAACAAGCGGTGTTGCAAGGTAAGCCGCTGAAATGGCAAGTGGCTATCGGCTACGACAAAACCGCCGTAGCCCCGGTGCTGGCGCAAGCCGTGGCCTTGGGCAGGATTAGCCAAAACCACGCCGACACCCTGTTGCCCAGCCCCACCGACGGTGGGGCGTTGGCGGGGTTATTGACGGGCGCGGTCGCGGGCTTGTCCAGTGATAATCAGGTGTTGAAGGCCAAATGGGGGCGGTTGAAACAGGCGTTGTTGGGGCGGACGGCGTGAACAGCGTAGGGTCGTAGGTTGGGGTGAGGTACGAACCCCAACGCAACAGGGTCGTGTGTGTTGACAGGTTGGGGTTCGCACACTCACCCCAACCTACGGCAGACGTTGTCATGCAACGTCTCTATTTAGCAATATAGGAAACAATCAATGGGCTTGGCTGAAAAACAATCTAAACACGATTTTTCCCAGTTGATCGGCAAACGTTTGCGCGAGGCGCGGTTGATGAACCGCTTAAGCCTAGACCAGGCAGCGCAGCGGCTGGGGTATCAAAACGACTCGCAGTTGTCCAAGCTGGAGAACGGGTATGGCGGGCGTATCCCAACGCTTGCCAAGTTGATGGAGGCGGCGCGGTTGTATGGCGTGTCCTGTGACTGGCTGTTGGGGTTGACCGATGATTGGGATATTGACGAACACCACGACCGCACCGCGCACATTGTCGGTTATATGTTCGAGAGCCTATCCATCGGCCGTAAGGCGGAGATTGAGCTGATGTGCAAAATCAGCCGCCGAGTGGCGGATATGGAAAAGGCGGTGCTGGGTATCGCCGATAAGTTGCAAGAAACCCATGACGCGCTGGGGGTGTTTGTCCGCCTTAACCCTGAGTTTGAGACGGACATGCGCGGTGGCGCTAAGTTGGCCCGTTGTGTCGATGAGGGGCAGTGGTTGGCGGTGCAAACGCGGCGGATGCTGAAGGACTTTTTGCTGACCGATGCGTCCGTGTTGGGCGGGGCGCAGCATGATTGGGTGGAGCGTTATGGCACGACTAACTGAAGCCGATTGGCAGCGCGTCCGCCAGCTCTGGGAGGGGGATGGCCGTATGGGTTATCAATGGCTGGTGCGCAGTTTGGCCGCCGAGGGGTTGCATCTGCCCCCGACCACGCTGGCGAAACGGGTCAAAATCCACGGCTGGACCAAGACCGTGCCGGTGCGCGGGCCGGTGTTGCGTCAAGATAAGGATAAGAGTTTGCCCACCGCGCTCCGGTACGACAAAACCGGCCGGCCAACCTTGTATGAGCCGGGTTTTGCCGAGTTGACCTTTAAGTTGTGCCTGTTGGGCGCGACGATGGCGCAAATTGCCGATATTTTTAAGATTAATTCGCAAACGCTGTACAGTTGGCAGCAAAAATACCCCGATTTTGCCGCCGCGCTGGACAGTGGGCGGCTGTGCGCGGATGCCGAAATCGCCGCCGCCCTGTATCACCGCGCTAAGGGCTATAGCCATAAGGACACGAAAGTTGCCCTGAGCGAGGGCGCGTTTGTCAGTATTGAGGTGGATAAGCATTATCCGCCGGACACGATGGCGGCAAAAATCTGGTTGCACAATCGCCAGCCGGATTTATGGAAGGAAAAGCACACGGTCGAGCATAACCATCAGCTGGACGCTGAGTTGTTGGCGGCGATTAAGACCGATTTTGTCGCTAGGATGGAAAAGGCGCGACTGCGGCAATTGGCGGTGTTGGACGAGCGTAGGTTGTTGGGGCAGGGGGAGTTGTAGGTCGGGTTAGCGATAGCGTAACCCGACATATATAGCTCGGATTTTGTCGGGTTACGCTATCGCTTTTATGACCTATGGGTAAACCCGACCTACGCCGTATTTTATACATGCAATATATTGATTATTAATAAAAATGTCATTAATTTAATCGCAGTGAGAGCAAGAAATGACCACGATATTCCATGACCAACGGTTTTGGGCGTTTGTCGAAACTTACCACGCTGACCCGCTGGGCTTTTGCGTGTCGGTGTGCGGGTTGTTACCGTCAGAAGACCAAGAGGCCGCGTGTTGGGAGTTGATCCCCAGCAATGCGCGGGTGTCTATCGTTTCCGGTACGGGTACGGGCAAAACCGCGTTGTTTGCAAGGCTGGCGCTGTGGCATTTGCTCTGCCATCCGGTCGCTTATTATGACGATAAAGTGGAGATAGGCTCTAACACCTACATTGGTGCGCCACGCATTAAACAGGTGGCGGACGGTGTCTGGAAAGAAATTGCCGACACCCGTCTTGCCATCGCCGAAGGCCCTTATGCGTGGCTAAACGATTATTACCAACTGGATAACGAGCGCGTCACCGTCAAAGGTTTTGAGAAAACCTGGTTTATCCGCCAAGTCGCCTTGCAACAAGGGGCGGCGATTGGCGTGGCGGGTAAGCACCGCTATTGGCAGTTGATTATCATTGATGAAGCGGCGGGGGTGTCGGACGAGCATTTTGACGTGATCGACGGCACGCAAACCCAAGGCGGCAACCGTACCTTGCTAGCCTCGCAAGGGGTGCGCAACAGCGGGCGGTTTTTCGACAGTCACCACGGTCTGTGCCAAGCCAACGGCGGCGCGTGGGCGAGTTTGCGCTTTAGCTCCGAGCGCTCGCCGTTCGTCAGCCAGCAATGGCTACATGACCGCGCCGAAGAAAGCGGCGGGCGGCAGTCCAGCGAGTACCGCATCCGCGCCCTAGGCCACTTCGCCGACCACTCCGGCAGCAACTTGCTGACCCGCGCCGAGCTGGAGCGGGCGTTTACCTGCGGCTCTGTCATCGGCGCAGACGAGCCTTATGGCCTGTTACTGCTCGCCGACATCGGCATGGGCGAATACCGCGACGATTCGGTGGCGGTGGTCGCCAAAGTCATTGGCTACGGCGATCACGGCCTGCAAGCCCGGCGGGTCGAATACACCGCCATCCCTTATTGCACCAACAGCAAGGATGAAATCACCTTCGCCGGGGATTTGGTCAATCTCTACCGCACACTGTCCAACCCGACGCTATTGGCCGATAACGGCGGCATCGGCGGCACGGTCAACAAGCTTATCGAAGCGTCCGGTGTGCCGGTGGTCAAAGTCAACTGGGGGCAACCGTGTTTTAAAATCGAATACCAAAACCGTTTCTACAACCGCCGCGCCTGCGCGATGGTGCGTTTTCGGGATGCGGTCAGGGATGGGCGGGTGGCATTTGTGCTGGACGGCATCGAACCACGGCTAAAAGCCAAATTATTACTGCAAGGCTCGCGCCTGCCTTATCACTTCGCCGAAGTCGGCGGCCTGCGTTACGTCATGCAGAAAAAACAAGACATGCGCAAAAACGGCATCAGCTCACCGGACATTATTGACGCGATGGCCTTTGCGTTTCTGGAAGATGCGGTGTACAGGCCCGCGCAGAAAGTGCCGCCAATGAGCGCGGAATGGGCGAAGAAGAGTGGCGTTGTTTGCGGATTTGGTGGGGTAGGGGGGATTGGTCGCCTATGTGTGGGGTAATCGCTGTGCTGTTCGGGTTTGAAGTAAGAAAAGATTTGTTCTTCTGCCGGAAAAAAGATTTGTTCTTCTGCCGGAAAAAGATTTGTTCTTCTGCCGGAAAAAAGATTTGTTCTTCTGCCGGAAAAAGATTTGTTCTTCTGCCGGAAAAAAGATTTGTTCTTCTGCCGGAAAAAGTTTTATTCTTCTGCCGGAAAGTTTATAATGTTTCACAAGGAGGATTTGTTTTCTTCTGCCGGAAAAGTTTTAACTTGTAGCAGTTTTAAAAAGAAATGAAAACCCTGCTATCTGGAAAAAAAAAAGTTTCTCCCAAAACTTTTCAAGTTCCAAACAGGAGGGCTTGAAGTGCTAGTGATATTTAATTAAGATTGAAATTATTTCTACGATATCTTTTGCAAGTAAAGTTGCTAGTTCGGCGAGGATATCGTAGGCGAATTTAACAAGAATTGTTTTAAAATGAATCCATAGTTCTAACTTACTCATTTATGTAGCCTTTTATTTAAAATACAAATTTATTACCAGTAAAAACACATTTACCGAATACTGGCAACCTCTAAAATACTAGCCAGCCAGATTCATGGTCTGGCCGTGAGTATTATATAGCTTCGCTAATGTCAAAGCGACCAGTTTTTGGTTCGTTTCTTTTTTGCGTTTAAAATTTAGTACCGTAGGGCGGATTAGCACCTTACCGCGTTGGGCTTGATGATATTGATATTGTTCAGCAACTGAAGCAGAGAGTAAAGCCCGTGTTAGATATGCTAGATGCGGTATTGGAAGATACGGCTAATTTCTTCGTGGAACATCTGAAAAAAGACGTAAAAATAACAAAGATAGATCAAAACGTACTTAAAGCTTGGGCTGATACATGGAAGATTATCAATACAAGGCAACCTCCGAATGGTGGGTGGGATTGGGAATACAAAAATAATATCCTGCATGGCAAATACAAAAAAAATCTAATAGGTATTGCCGTTTGGGGCGAGGGCAATTCATTGTGTGGCCTAGCCCTTTGTACTAAGAGCAAGGGTAATGATGTCTTATCTATACACTACATAGAAGGATCGCCAAATGAAAACCATCCGCTTAAAGGGTATGTATTTACAATAATCAATACAGTCTTGCTTCAATATGGTGGGCTTATAAAATCCAATAGCATTAGGATAATTGACCCTGTTGATACGCTCATCAGCTTTTATACATCATTCGGATATAAATTAAACAAAAAGCTGCTGTCCCATCAAAAATATTGCGAAAAAGGAATGCCAAAATGAATGCGTTAGCCTGTTGCGATGATTTTAGTTTTGAAGAAAAAATCACCGCTTCTTCCGTTCAATTTATAGTGACCTTGAACGATAAGCACTCAAAATCAGAGAGGGTTGTGTTTGACAAAACCATGCCAACCCCGTTGGCTATCCTTTTGGTTATAGCTGTCATTCCTGTACTCGTAGTATTTTTATCGCTGAGTTTAGTTTTTTGGGTGTTTTCTTTATTTAAAAATGACAGTGCGCAATTGTCTTATGAAGAAACTAAAAGCTATTTAAGTAGTGGGAAAAGCTATCTTAATAGCTTGTCTGAAAAAGATAAACAGGCATTAATCTTAAAAAAAGACAACGCTCCTTTAGGCTTATAAGCATTCAAAAATTAAAGCCCACATAACGTGGGCTTTTTTATGCCTAAAAAATATTAAAGCGCCATAGGCTGGTGAGTAGATACCATCTCTATTTGCTATCGCTCCATACGCGCTTGCTTAAACCGCTCCAGCCATTGGCTTTGCAATTCGGTGTCGGGCACCACTACGCCCCGCGCTTGGTTGATGAGCAAAAATTCATCGGCTATGCCCATTCGGCTATCGCCTAATGCGTCCTACGCTTGCTAATAAAACAGTGTTATATAACACAGTTTTATTTTTCCGTGCTTGTTTTTTTTGTTATACTTTAGCTTTAAAGCCATCCTAACGGAGATTACATCATGAACATCCAAAAAATTTTGATGACCGCTGTTTTGTCTTTATCGCTCATTTCAGGGGGTGCTATGGCCGCCGATGTGAAGCCTCTGCACTGCGATATTCATAAAACCGATGCCACCCACGATTGCGCCAAACATTGCGCCGCCCATCCTGGCGTAAAAGATGAGGCGTGCGCCAAACATTGCGACGCGGATAAGGCCGCCAAAGCCCATGTCTGTGATGGCAAACATTGTGACGAGCATTTGGCCGTTGCCGCAAAAAATTGCAGCAGCTTAAGCTGTGCCAGCCACACCGGCGCTATGGCACATGATTGCAGTGCCGAGCATTGCGCCAAACATGCAGGCAATATGGCCGATTGCTGTGGCACAACCCAACGTTGCGATGTGTGATTAAGCCAGGGCCGTTGGGGTGAGGTACGAACCCCAACACAACAGGGTAGGGTAGTTGTGTGTGTTGAAATGTTGGGGTTCGCAAGCTCACCCTCAACCTACGGCCTGGCTACTGGCTTACGGTTGCGCGGCTTTTTTGGGCGCGGCGGGGGCCATGATTTTTTGTAAGTTGCCGGAGATGATAGAGGCCATCCGTTGAGAAAATTCGGGGCCTTTGGCGGTCGCCGACGCGCCTTCCGGGGTTTTCATAAACGCAATCGAGGCTTCGAGTTCTTTTTGGGTGAAGACATGCTTGACCTCGTCAAGCAGTTGGCCTTTGATGGCCTCCCAGCCCATAGCCCCCACCAGCAGGTCATGGAATTTCGCCTTGTCTTCCGGTTTGGTCTGGGCGGGCAATTGGTTTTCATACTGGCTGATGGTGGCGTTGATGATCTCTTCCATCTTCGACAATTTTAGGTATTCGGCAGCCAAACTCTCGCTGACTTCCCCCGCCCATGCGGTGGCGGACAGCACGGCGGTGATGAGTGCAACAACGGCGATTTTTTTCATGTTTTTAAGCTCCAAGGTTAAGTGGGTAGGGTTTGCCCCTAGCCAGTGTCAAAATATTTTATCTTCGTTCCCATTCATGCCCTTTACGCCCCCACGGGGCGTAAAGGGCATGAACCACTGCCATTAAGTTAATATTTTTTGTACTTATTATCAATAAGATACGATTATAGTAGGTCGGGTTAGCGATAGCGTAACCCGACAGAATCCGAACGGCACACGTCGGGTTACGCTATCGCTAACCCGACCTACATCGTATTTTACCCATATAATATATTGATTATTAAGACAAATGCCTTAACTTAATGGCAGTGATTCATGCCCCGTGGGTACGCTCACAGCACCCGCGGGGCATGAATGGAAACGATGGCGTATGCTTTTATCTTGTTGAAATTACAGGCATAAACACTTAACTTAATGGCGGTGACGTGGCACATGGGAACGATGGTGCAAGTAAGTAGGGTTTGCCCCCTAGCCCACGTCAAAAATACTTCATCCCCCAGATAACGCCAACGGCCCGCAAGCAGATTACGGCGACCACCGCCAAGCCTTTGCCTGCTTTTAAGCAAAAAGCTCTTATAGTGTGTGAGGTGATTAACAGCGCTACCAGTATAAGCGGTAATGGCGGGTAGAGCGGATAAGCAAACACCACCAGCGGATAGTGTTTAAGATAAGGCCAGCCAAAATAAAGGCCGGACACCAGCGGTATCCAGACCCACAATACCCGCTTTTCGTCGGCGTTAAGGCTAAAATCGGCGTTGCCGGTCAACTGGAGTTGCCTTAACGTCCGGTTTGCCCGGCGTTGGGCGTACAGCAAGGCCGCACCGCACACCATGCCCGCCGCACCGGCGCTGTGGGCGATCAGCGCGTCGCCTTGATCTATCAGGTTAACCCCCGTGGTCACTTTGGCCGCCGCCACCCCCAAGCCCAGCACTAGGGCGAGTATGCCCATCAAACCCGGCGTTATCGCGGCGCTGGTTATAAGCAGCCCCATATCCAGCGCCGCCAGTGCCATTTTTTCATCAAGCCACTGATAGTTTAAGGCAAAGCCAGCCAATAGCGTGACGAGGATAGGGTAACGCAGATAGGCCATGCGTCTGGCCAAGGCGGTATAAGCCGCCCCTGACAACGCCAGCCCGAAGGCCAGTTCAAAGGCCCGTTGATAGCCGTCAAACAGCGGCACATCCCAGCCGCGATAACGGCAAGCCGCCACCGCCATCATCAGCGCCAAGCCGACATAAAACAGGAAAGGGGTATGGGTGTTAGGCTTAGGCTTGGCCTTAGCTTGCAGTCGCAGCGGTTGGGTGGCGGGCTGCCACAGATGCCACTCCCTCGCACTGGTGCAGTGGATGTCGATTAACGACACTTCGCAACGGGCATTATCGGGGTTGCTGATGGCGCGGATAATCGGCAGGCTGTCCAGCCCCGCCGGGATAAAGTCGTTTTCGACTAGGCTATCCCAAGCCCCCGCCTCGTTGACCTGCCACTTAAAATAACGGCGGGGCGCACCCGCTTGGGGGTTGTGAGGGCTTAAGCGCAATTCTAAGGTGGCCTTTGGCTTGGGCCGTTCCTTAATGGCGCGAAAACCGACCGGGGAGGGTTCGCGCCGATATAAATCGACCCGCACCTGTGGTGTAAAGGCCAACACGGCGGCGGGCGCCACCTGCTCCAACCCTGATAAGCACCGTAACAACCCGCTGTCCGGCAATATCCCTTTCAGCGCCGTTAAAGACGTTTCCGGCGGGTGCAAGAGGCAAATCAGGCTGGCCTGAACTTTAAGGTCAGGGCGCTGTTCGCGGATGTCCGCCACCGCCGCATCAATATCAATGTCGCCATTGGTTTTGATCTGCGCAAACACCAGCGCCGCCAGTGGCTTGATAAGCTGCGGCTGGGCAAAAAAGCGAAACCGCAACACCAGCGCCTGATCGGCGGCGGGGGAAGCGAACAGGGGCGGTGGTGTGCCAATGAACGCAAAGTCCACCGTCACCACGTCATCGTAGGGGAACCACGGCATGTGTCTTAACCTATTAGGGCTTGGGCCTGTGGCCTTATCGGCAAAAACAGTGGCAGCCGACAAAACCTGCGGTGTCCGGCGCGGGCAAGATATAAGCTTAAGTTGTTGCGCAGCGCCGGGCAATACTTAACGGCGCTAAATATACCCGTTATTAAGGCCTGTGCCAAGTTGAAAGCTGGGGTGGGTGGTTGTTACTACTTTGAGGGGGGAGGTTAGGCAAAATAGCCCGTGCGGAGGTGTTAGTCATAACGTAATGCGCCTGCGGTGTAATACTATCGCCGCGCACCCTACGCAATAGGCCTTACTGCGTTGCCCCCCCTGCTATCTTAATTTAAAGGAATATTTTTAACGCCTTTTAAAAATACAGTTAAATCAATGGGTTGTATTGTGGTGTTTTTTTATTGGTAAAAAGAGGAAAAATAGCTTAACATCTTGTTGCATTTAATAGTTTTCGATTAAATGCTCAGTTCACCGCCGCATAGGCGATTTAGAAAACTTGCCCTTTAGCCACTTGACTAGATCATCAGTTCACCGCCGCATAGGCGATTTAGAAATGCCCGTGTTACGCACACCTTGCGAGGCCATCAGTTCACCGCCGCATAGGCGATTTAGAAAAACCCCAGTTGGACGTAAATAGAAGCCTAACTGTTCACCGCCGCATAGGCGATTTAGAAAGTTAGGGGCTTTGTTTGGGCTAAAACTGCTTAGTTCACCGCCGCATAGGCGATTTAGAAAAAAAAAAATTGCTTTGTGCATGATAGTGAAAGGTTCACCGCCGCATAGGCGATTTAGAAAGCCGACCGGAGAAAATAAAGGGGTTCCGCTTAGTTCACCGCCGCATAGGCGGTTTAGAAAAAAACGGGGTATTTTGTAGCCGCCACCGTGCAGTTCACCGCCGCATAGGCGATTTAGAAAAGTCTACTCGTTCCCACACGCTGTGTCACTGCCATTAAGTTAAGGATTTTTATATTTCATCAACTAGGTAAAATTATCGTATCTTATCCGTACAATATATTGATTATTAATATAAATTCCTTAGCTTAATGGCGGTGGCACCGGAGCGTGGGAACGTTTTATAGTGTTATTTTAATGAAGTGGCTCTGGGGGGCGGGTATAGCTCTGTAGAGACGAAAGCACCACAATGTCTGCTTTTTTAGGTGACGGTATTGCCATTGTTCCTCCGCATAGGCGGTTTAGAAGTAGTTTCGCAACACCCCATTTCGAAATCCCATGCCGATACCCTGCGATATAATACCGCCTATCGAAGCCGAAACAACCCGTAATCCGCTTCGCCCCTTACTCTACTCGCTAAAGCCAAAGTATAATAAATTGATCATAGCCTCAATTCGCCAAGATGTGGTAATTTTTATGTTTTTAGCTAAAAAAACATCACATTTATAATGTTTTGGTTATATTTTATAGGCTTAATTATCAATTGGTTAAAGCTGTAGTATCGTTTTTTTGTGAAATAGTGATGTTTTTAGTGGTAATTATTAATTTCTTTAGTGCCTTGATTTATATATACTGACACCGCGCAGTGCCACTGGATAGTTGTCAATTAGCGATTGAAATTCGTAAAATATCTACTTTAGGGTGTGGGGCGATAGCCGTTATTACACCGCCTGTTGGATTTCAGTCAGCGCATTATTTCCCTAATAATGCGCCCCCGGATAGTGCGTTCTGTTCTTAGTAGTACCCATCCCATCTTAAAGCTAAGAGGAAAACGTATGAAGATTAATAACGTAATGACAGTGCTTGTGGTGTCGGGGTTGGCAGGTTGCGCACTTCTGCCTCAAGGAGGACACATCGCCTATTCGATACCGGATTGTAAGCCTCTTGTTGAATATCAAGGCGGCGCAGTGAAACTGTCCACAACAGGCTCCATTAAAACCGGAGCGGCATGGAACGAGAGCAAATTACGCGAAGCGGCCACGCAGTTGCAATTATTGGATTTCTCGCGGATTGAGTATTGCAAAAGTGTTGAAATGAGAGCTTCTATGAATTTTTCACAGAATGAATATCTCATCTACGTTGACCGCTATGAAGCACAAACTAGGGGGGTATTGTTCCTTCTACCCTCAATTCTTGCCAGCAATGATAAAGACGCACCCGAAAAATTCCAAAAAACGCTTCAGTCAATTTATGAGGAATATTTTGTTAAAATTTCTGCTTAATAAAAAAAATCAGCGTTTCGCTGCTTATTACCCAACTATATCCGTTGATGTTAGGGGCTTTGTGGATATGGCAGGGCACAACAAATTGATTGCGAGGAACGTATGAAGATTAATAACGTAATGACAGTGCTTGTGGTGTCGGGGTTGGCAGGGTGCGCATCAATTCTAGGGAATTACAATACGATTCCGTTACCGGATTGCCAACCACTGGTGATGTACCAAGGCAATACAATCAAGCTTTCCACAGCAGCCCCCATTAAAATTGGGGCGGAATGGAATGAGAGCAAATTACGCGAAGCCGCCACGCAATTGCAATTTTTAGATATTATGCGGATTGAGTCCTGCAAAAGTTTTGCCATAAAAGCCTCTATGGGGCTTTCGCGCGAGACGCTTCTTGTCCATATTGGGCGATATGATGACCAAATAAAAAATATGTCGGTGCTTGCTATGATACTGGCCAGCAATGATAAAGACGCACCCGAAAAATTCCAAAAAATTCTTCAGTTAATTTATAACGAACATGGTAGTTAAATTTTTCACTTAATGAAAACAACTGGAGCCACATTACTTGTTCCCAGCTATATCCACGGGTCTTTGTGGATAGGGGCAGGGCACAACAAATTGATTGCGAGGAACGTATGAAGATTAATAACGTAATGACAGTGCTTGTGGTGTCGGGGTTGGCAGGTTGCACATCAATTCCAGGGAATTACAATACGACTCCGTTACCGGATTGCCAACCGCTTGTGATGTACCAAGGCAATACTATTAAGCTTTCCACAACAGCCCCCATTCAAATTGGGGCGGAATGGAATGAGAGCAAATTACGCGAAGCCGCCACGCAATTGCAATTTTTAGATGCTATGCGGATTGAGTCCTGCAAAAGTTTTGCCGTAAAAGCCTCTATGGGGCTTTCGCGCGATACGCTTCTTGTCTATCTTGACCGATATGATGAACAAATAAGACGTATGTCGGTGCTTGCTATGATGTTGGCCAGCAATGATAAGGATGCGCCTAAACTATTTAAAGAAACGGCTTCATTGATAAAAGAACAAATGATTTATAAATAATGACTTATGCCAAGCTTAGCGCGGTAAGGCGCACTCTGTACGGGACGATAGTATTGCACTTTTAATCATAGGGCGCATTACGTTCGCTGCCCTACGCGGGCTGCCCCGTG
>JACXTQ010000188.1 GCA_016919605.1 Methylovulum sp. | reverse complement strand
TTTCCCATTCCGCCTCAATAGCGGCGAGCTTGATTTTTTGCGTTTCGCCTTGGGTGTAACCACTTTCGTCACCCAACACAATCACGGACAAAATCGAAGCCAAACCAAACGCCGAGGCTATCGAAAACGAACGGCGGGCAAAGCCGATGTCACGTTTGTTCAGCAAATACCATGAGCTAATGCCCAACACGAACATGGAACCCGTGACATAACCCGCCGCGACGGTGTGGACGAACTTGACTTGGGCGACAGGATTTAAAATGACATCGGCAAAACTGGTCATTTCCATACGCAAAGTTTCGTAATTGAACTCCGCACCAACCGGATACTGCATCCAACCGTTGGCAATCAGAATCCACAAAGCCGACAAACTCGTACCAACGGCGAGCAGCCACGTCACTACTAAATGCTGGACTTTGGTCAATTTGTCCCAACCGAAGAAAAAAAGGCCAACGAAGGTGGATTCTAAAAAGAATGCCATCCAGCCTTCGCTGGCAAGGAGAGGACCGAAAATATCGCCGACATAATGTGAGTAATACGCCCAATTGGTGCCGAACTGGAATTCCAAAGTAATGCCCGTGGTCACGCCCATGGCAAAGTTAATCCCGAACAGCTTGCCCCAAAACTTGGTCATGTCCTTATAGATTTCCTTACCGGTCATCACATACACGGATTCCATGATGCCGAGGATAAAGGTCATGCCCAAGGTCAGCGGCACGAATAAAAAATGGTACAGCGCGGTCAGGCCAAATTGCAGCCGCGACAGCATGACAATATCGTCACCGATCATGGTTAGGTTCCTTTTGAGGTTGGTAAGAAAAATCGGCCTGCGCTGAAGGCAAGGCAAAATGGGCGGCGATGTCAGGTTTTACGCTTGGGTGGTCTTGCCACCGGAACAGAAAAAACCATAAGCCCATTAGCAGAATGATCTTAAGCAATAAGGCAATACTGATTTCCCAGCGAAACGGAATTTTATCGCCACCTGTATTAGTTAACATGAACGTCTCCTGGTTTGGGTAGGATATGCGGCTGGGGAATAGGAGCCGACATTATTGGCATTGGGTTTGCGTGCGTCAAAATCGTCAGTCCACGATTAGCCATCATGACTCCCATCACAAGGACTAATAAGCCGGAAACCAGCACTAATTGGTGCATTATTTTTACGGATAGCAGACTGGCAAAAACCCCAAAACCCAACAATGGCACTAACGTACCGATGCTGAACAAAAACAGTATCTTAGCGCCTTGTAAGGGGTCAGCAGTACCCGCCGCCATGATATACATGGCTTGTAATGGCCCACAACCCAGTAATAACCCTGTCAACAATCCTGTCAGAAATGGGCTATGTCTTTTTTGCAATGAACCCGTAATTTGTCGGTTCGCCGCCTGGGGTAGACGCAAGGTGAAACGACGCAACACCGCAAATACATTGAGCATCTTTAAGCCATACAAAACCAGAAAGGCACTGGCAGCCAAGGTGGCAACACCCCGTATTTGCGGGGTAATGGCAATGCTTGCTCCTAACAAACCAAAACCTGCACCTAACAACGTATAGGAAAAGGTTTTGCCGAAACCATAACTCATATGCGCTAATAACTGGCGCATTTTGCTTTGGTGTTTGTCGGTATAGGCCACAACGAAGCCGCCACACATGCCGATGCAATGGAAGCCCGTCAAAAATCCCACACTTAGTAATAACACATCATCCATACGCGGCTTGATGAGTTGCATCACTGCCGGCATCTGGGTTTTGCCCCAAAACGCCATGCCGCCGACCAGCCCTAGCAGCAACAAAAACATCAGCAGCTTATAAATTTTTCCTGATGTACGGTGCATTTCATCGATCACCGGATAACCTGTAGCCTCGATAGCTTGGCGGATTTGTTCGAGATTAACCTTGCTATCGTCGTACTCAAGCTCCACCCGCTGCCTTACATAATCTGCTTTAGCGTCTACTACGCCATACAAGGACTTAGCAGCCCTGTTGACAATGTCTTCGCAGCCGACACAAACCATCTGTTTAACCTGCAATTGATCAATTCTCATAACCATAATGTTAATAGCCTCAACTGAATTGGGTGTTATTCGGTATCAGGCTGCGATTTACGAATCAGCCGCGTCGATAAAGCCAACAACAGGATTGCCGAAGACACCAACAGTGCATCAAGCCCCGCCTGATGATGAGCCTGTACCTCAGCAATCAGCAACCTGGATAATGCAGTGATGGCAACGAATATTAAACAACGTACAGGCATGACATTAGTCTGAAAGTAAATACCTACCATTGCCCCTAATTCCAGATAAATAAACAGCAGTAAAATATCGCTTATCGTTTCATGCCCTTGGGTAACCATTCCCCAATAGGCGACTACCGCTGACCAGACAATACTTCCGCCGATAACAAAAAGTGCCAGATAATGAAAAGCTTCAATCAGTAAATTGCCAAATTCATCAGTTCTTGCTTTATAACTTGCGCGAAGCCCGTTTAGTTGTTGTGCCATATCATCATGAATCCAATGAGGTTTTCTCTGTAAATACTTAATAAGCAGGGATTGGCTATGGCAAATTTGCAAAGCCCTTATAAATAGTCAGGTATAGTAACTTTAATATCTATGTATGAATATTATAAATTTCTAATGCAATGACTATGCCACTACGAATTGAATACTGATTTGCCGCTTATATCTTTAGTATTGGTGTGACATCAATGGGGTTGGTTTATAAAAATGTTTCATAAATGAATCATGTGAAACATACGTATCAAATAATGAAACAAATTAAAGCATTTCCCTTAATCATTAATTCTATGGAACACTCTATTTTATCTAAATCTTAAAACACTTAAGGCAAAAGTTCAGGCCATAAAATTGATAATGTCAAAAGAGAATTTTTGGCTGCTGAGACAATTAGGGCAATTTTGCTGGCTGCGTAAAGACATAATCATTATCGTTGACTTGAGAGTGACAAACCTGACATTCCTGTACAAATGTTTTATCTTTGCCATAAGGCACTTGATCCATACCCGTCCAACGAAGCAAATCCCCAGCCTCCTGTCTCCTGAAATTTAACGGAATCCTTAACCATAAATTCGGCGTGTAGAAATTCTCCGGGAACAGTCGCATTTGTCCATTTAAGGTGGATTTCATCTTTCCAAACCAGCTGGGCCAAGGATTTGTCTTGCCTGCTCGTGCCCCTTTAATTGCGGCATCATTGCCAATAATTACACGCAGGGTTTTTTATCTTCACGATGGGAAGCGCCTATCACTTGCCAGTTTTTCTAATTTTGCCAGTAGCTGGATACCATTGGGGG
>JACXTQ010000187.1 GCA_016919605.1 Methylovulum sp. | reverse complement strand
TTAATAAATCGCTTGCTGGAATACGGGTCTTAACGGGCTTGGAACCCAAAAACGGAACCCGTTCGGGCATCAAATCCGCCAAGGTCAGGCCAATAGCTCCCACCACGTCATCGACTGCACAGCCACCAAAGCAATGCACCAGAATCTTGTCGTCAATATATCGGATAGTCAGGCTGGGTGATTTGTCGGCATGGGCGGGGCATCGGGCAACCCAGCGATCACCACCCCTTTTTTTGACCTTATCCAGCGAGGCCAGCAACACGTCAATTTTTGACATTGCCGCCTTCCGTAAGTATCGACCTCATTTTTGCGAGTTCGGTTTTGCCGACATTTGATGGTTTTGGCGGTTGTTTCGGCTCACGGGCGGAATTGTTTTGGGATTCAACCCAAGCAAAGTATTTTGATTCGTTTATCAATACCTTACGCCCATTGCGGACAATCGCGCCAGACTTCTTAAGCCCGTTGGTGTCTTCGTGAAATATTTGGTGGCGTAAGCCCCCAACGGTAAAGGCTGGGTAGCGTTCGGCAAACTGCTTGACGGTGGAGTAAATCCACGCTGTTTGGATTGATTCGTTTTGTTGAGTTTTCATGTTTTCCCCTAATTCATTGTTTAACAAGAATCGCCGCCAGTTTTTGTGGTTTGCGGCTTGGGGATTATTTAATCACTGAAATTTTCCCCGCTTTCCCTGATAGGGAAACAGGGAAATTAGCGGGAAATTATTTTTGTTTGCGTATTTCCGACATATCGTTTTGAAATACTTTTTTAGCTAATGGTGCTTTGCTGCCATCCTGATACTTGAATACAAACTCATCGTTTCCCGTCACACTTTCGATAACCTTATCTTCAGGGTCGGCCTTTTTCCTTAATTCGCTCCATATCATGTTGTTACGCTGAGGCTTATTATATTTTTCCCAAATGGGACGAAAGTAATCTTGACGTTCCTTAGGTTTTCCATAATCATTAGAAGCTTTGGGAGGCTTGGGCGGTTTACTATCCGCTTGGTTTTCTATTGATTCGTGCTGATTCACAAAATTATAAATGGACTTGTTCAACCTTCGCCATTTGCAAGCCACTGCCAAACTAAAAAAATCAAATGGTTTTACCAAGTAATCTTGTTGTATGTCGTCATTATCAAATGTGGGTTCAGCGTTTAAAGTGCCGTTGTTAATCCATGCTTCGGCTTGGTCGCGTAATTCATAAATTAATGGCGTTTCACCTGCAATGCTTGTGCATAAAAATTCTGTATCGTGCCAATTAATATCATTAGGATTTTCCCCAATTGATAGTAACAAGGCTTGATCAAGGCTAATGCGATCACGGCTAAGCCAGTCATCATAGTTAATGAATGGTTGGCTTGTTGGGTACGTCCTTACCGCCATCAAACACCCCCGAATATTTTGGCGTTCATTGAGGCAACCACATTGCTTACATGCCCGTCCGACAAATGCGCGTAACGCTTCACCATAGCAAGAGTTTTATGCCCCAACACTTCCGCTATTTCAGCCAAGCTCGCGCCGTTCATGGCTAGATAAGACGCGGTGCAATGGCGTAGGTCATGCCAATGAAAATCCTCTATTTCGGCACGTTTTAGCGTTGTTTCCCAAGGGGTTCGTAAATCCAACGGCTTAAGTGGGTCTATATTGCTTGGGAACAATAGCTGTGTATCTAACCGCCTGACTTTGCCATATTCGCGTAACAGCTCTAGCCCATGCCCTGATAAGGGTACGCGCCGCCGTGTGCCGTTCTTGGTTTTGTGTAGGATGATGAATCCGTCTTTAAGGCTCACGTCCTGCCATTTCAAGCCCATGAGTTCGGCTTGCCTCATTCCGGTGGATAAGGCCAATATCACGCATAGGTAAAGCTGTTTGTTGCTGGAAGCTTGGCAAGCGGCCAATAATCTGGCGCGTTCGTCATCATCCAAAAAACGCACACGCCCGTCTGATTCAGTGGGTTTTGTGACTTTACGCATAGGTGAATCTTCCAGCCACCCCCATTCCTTTACCGCCTCAGTAAACGCACTGCTTAACGCCGCCATGTAACGAACTACGGTTGCAGGGCTTCGCTGTGTGCCACGGCATGTTATGCCAGTGGCTAATTCATCGCGGCATTGACCGATTAAAGCGGGTGTCACATCAGATAACAGATAAACACCGATCTGTTCTTTCCACCATTCCATCTGCTGTTTTTGTCTAACAGCTTGTTTAGGCTTTTTTGGTAAAACGTCTTTGATATACCTGTCCGCTAAATCAGCCAAGGTGTGTTTTTTGGCTTCGGATGTTTTAAAGTGCCGTCCTTCCCTGATTGCCGACTCGGTATCTTGAATCCATTTTTTAGCATCGGTCTTACGTTTAAAGGTCGCCGTCTGTGCCGGATAACCTTTTAAGCGAATCTCAGCCGTATAGCGGGGTGTACCGTCTTTAGCGGTGCGTTCTTTGATGGTTGCCATGTAATTACTCCATAGGGAGCAATGGCGTTTGATATAATCAAGCCAGCCACGCTTAACCCTTCCCGTTAAGTTTCGGTTAGGGCTTGTCGGTGTTGGTAGCACCCTCAAGCCCGTATTTTTTATAGGCTTTTATTATAATTCTTTGTCGCAATTTTGTCGCAGTTGGCTACAAAAACAGGCAATAAATGGCAGTAAACGACAATAACGAATCTTAATAACTCATTGATTTAATTGTTATGCGTTATTGTGGTTTGTGGTGGTTTTTTGACTTCATTAGACTGTTAATCACTAGGTCGGCGGTTCGAGCCCGTCCGGGGGAGCCAAGTAAACCAAAGGCTTAGAGTAAAATCTAAGCCTTTTTTTTGCCTGTTAGTTTTCCGGGCAACCCCAGGGCAACTTTTCTGCCTTGCCAGTAAACAATTGACCGTAGTTACGCGCCCCGTTATTTTCTAGCTTTCCCAATTGCAGATTTGACACTTTCTTGAATAGTTAATTTAGAAACCTGCAAAACCTACAATACCTGCGCCTTCCATTTTACTGATCCACCGCTTGACTCGTCCCTAGCAATGTCCCGAATGAACCCCCATAGCTCGTCATCAAAACTGATGCGTTTCAATGCGTCCCGGATTAATACCGCTTCATTGCCAAATCTATCACGCCAACTAAGCAGTATAATGCCAAGCTGTTCGCGATCGGAGTCTGCATTGATGGATTCAAATATACAAGCCGCAGGATCAGCTAAGCCCAACCAAAGTAACAGCTGACGGCACAGGTCTGACCACTCATAAAGTGGCGATGGTTTTGCATTCGGTTTTTGGCCGCCCTGCACAAATCCAGGCACGAATATTTGTGGGGTATGATTCAGTAGTCAGGTTGTCGAATTCCACCACTGACGGGGCTGTTAACAACTCCGCCAATAATATTTTTCGGCATTCTTCATCATCAGGCGGCAACTATTAGGAGCAATCGACAGGAATATGTGGTGGTGGAACAGAATATTGTCCAAGTGAGGTCTTGCGTAAAGGCCAGGGCTGGTTTCCTTGCACCTATTTTTTGGGTGATGATGTCACCTTTGAATCGATTGGACTGGTGTTGCCGGTTGAGGCCATTTATGAGCGGGTTGACAATAAAGATATGGTGCGTCATCGGGAAGATAACCGCAAACTGGTTGGCCCTATTGTAACCAATGCAGAAAATCCGCTTTAAACCTTTGTATATCGTATGCTTTCGCGACTCCCTAAACGTAATAAATACCTCCCTACACCCTTTTTCCCAGCCGAATCCAAGGAAGTGATATAGTAGCCGCTATAGGAAATCCAACTTTTTTAGCAAACAACGCATGATCGAAGACATCAAGAAAACCTTGTGGGCAACCGCCGACAAACTCCGTGCCAATATGGACGCCGCCGAATACAAACACATCGTCCTTGGCCTGATCTTCGTCAAATACATCTCCGATACCTTCCAAACCCGCCGCGCCGAACTCACGCGCAAATTTGCCGACAGCCAAGACGATTATTATCTGGACGATGCCGACGCTGACTTAATTAACGCCGAACTCGAAGACCGCGACTATTACAAAGAAGTCAACGTGTTCTGGGTGCCCGAAGCCGCGCGCTGGGAAAGCCTACGCGCCCAAGCTAAGCAAGCCGACATCGGCAAACGCATCGATGACGCGTTGTCGCTGATTGAAACCGAAAATCCCAAACTAAAAGGCATCCTCGACAAACGTTATGCACGGGTGCAATTGCCTGATGGCAAACTGGGTGAATTGGTTGACCTAGTCTCGCAAATCGGCTTTGGTGAATCCGCTGACACCGCCAAAAACCACGCCCGTGATTTGCTAGGTCAAGTGTACGAATACTTTTTAGGCCAGTTCGCCAGTGCCGAAGGCAAACGCGGCGGTGACGACCACACACCGAGAAGTGTCGATTGGTTACTTGTATCGGTACTCGCGCCTATTCAAGGCAAAGTCTATGACCCTTGCTGTGATGTAGGCAGCATCTTTGTGTTATCGAATATTTATTCAATCTCTCACAACGGCAAGAAGGGAGACCTATCAATATACGGACAAGACGCTAATCCAACGACGTGGCGATTGGCGGCAATGAATTTATCAATTCATGGAATTGATTTTAATTTAGGCAAGGAACCAGCCGATACCTTCATACATAATCAGCATCCAAATTTACAAGCCGACTTCATTCTGGCTGGGCCACCCTTCAATATTTCCAACTGGTGGCACGGCAGCTTGGAAGGCGACCCGCGCTGGGTATACGGCACACCACCCCAAGGCAACGCCAACTACGCTTGGCTGCAACACATGCTCCACCACCTCAAACCCACGGGCCGTGCTGGCATCGTCCTTGCCAATGGTTCGATGAGTTCCAGCCAAAACAGCGAAGGCGACATCCGCCGCGCCATGGTCGATGCCGACAAAGTCGAAGTCATGATCGCTTTGCCCGGACAACTGTTTTTCAACACTCAAATCCCCGCTTGCTTGTGGTTTCTCGTCAAAGAAAAACGCACCCGACTAGGTGAAGTGCTGTTTATCGATGCCCGCAAACTCGGCAGCATGATTAGCCGTGTGCAATGCGAATTTACCGACGAAGTGATCGAACGCATCGCCAACACCGTCGCCGCATGGCGTGGCGACGCACCACAGGTGAAGCTTACACCGACATTGCCGGATTTTGCCGCAGCGTCACCTTGGCAGAAATCGCCGAACACGGGCATGTGCTAACCCCAGGCCGTTACGTCGGTGCAGAAGCCGTTGAAGACGATGACGAAGCCTTTGCCGACAAAATGCAAAAGCTCACCGAAAAACTGGGCGAACAAATGGCAAAGGGCGCGGAATTGGATCAACTGATACGCCAGAAATTAGGGAGCTTAGGTTATGAGTTCTGAGAATAATGCCTTAGGCTTGCCCAAGGGCTATGCTGACTGGCTGGCGCAATTAAAAAGCCAAATTGCCCAAGCTCGCCAACGCGCCGCTTTTGCGGTCAATGCCGAACTCATCAACCTGTATCGGCAAATCGGCGGCGAGATAGTCAGCCGCCAAGCCAAACAAGGCTGGGGCAGCAAGGTTATTGACCGTTTGGCGCACGACTTGAAAGATGCTTTCCCCGATATGCACGGCTGGTCGTCGAGCAATCTCAAATACATGCGTTTTTTTGCCCAGCATTGCCC
>JACXTQ010000186.1 GCA_016919605.1 Methylovulum sp. | reverse complement strand
TTCCATTAAGTTAGCCTTGGATATAATCCAGTAATTGCGTTGGCCGTTGTAGACAGCGCAACGGGTTATATTGTTGCAAAAAATCTTCGCTATGGGCGCCACAGGCAACGCCTATGGCCGCTATTTGGGCATTTTGCGCCATTTGCAAATCGTGTATAGAATCCCCCACCATCAACACTCGCTCTTTATCGGTTTGGGTATGGGCGATAATTTCATGCAACATACGCGGATCAGGTTTGGATGCCGTCTCATCGGCACAACGCGTGGCACAAAACAGCTGCACCGTACCGGTAGCCGCCAAGGCCTCATCTAAACCTGCACGGGTCTTGCCGGTAGCCACCGCCAATTGATAGCCTTCCGCTTTCAGTTGTACCAACATGTCATACACCCCTGCAAATAAATCCGCAGGGCCGATTTGTTTGGAAAAATAGGCTTCGCTGTAATGATGCACCAATTTTTTCACTTTGCGCCCGTCGGCAGTCGGGAACAACGCCTGCATAGCCTTGTCAATACTCAAGCCGATCACATCTTTGGCGGCTTGCCGTTCAGGAATACCAATATCACATAACTCACCGGCCTTTTGTAGGCAATCGGCAATCCAGTCTATCGAATTGATGAGCGTACCATCCCAATCGAATATAATCAGGTCATAAGCGTTCTTCATAGTTTAACAAGTCATCCAGTTGTTGGGGTAAAGGGGCGGAAAAAGTTAAAAGAGCACCCGATACCGGATGCTGGAATTGCAAAGTGGTGGCATGTAGGAACATGCGCTTGTAACCACGGCTACGGAACGCCTTGTTGACATCATCTTGACCGTAACGCTCGTCACCGACTATCGGATGGCCTAAGCTGCTGGCGGCATGGACACGAATTTGATGGGTACGCCCCGTTTTGGGCGAAGCTTCCACTAAAGTACAATCGCCAAACAACTTTAGCCGTCGGAATAGGGTTTCCGCTTCTTTGCCGGATTTGCTGACAAATACCACGCGCTCACCACCCTGCCCTTGATTTTTTTGCAACGGGGCGTTGACAATCAGCTTTTTACGCAACCACTGCCCCGCCAATAAAGCGGTATAGGTTTTTTGCACCTGATCTTCACGGAACAAGGTGTGCAGTTTTTTTAAGGCACTACGTTTTTTAGCAATCAGCAAACAACCGGACGTATCTTTATCTAGCCGATGCACCAACTCCAGAAAAGGCGCGTTAGGCCTGATTGAGCGCAAGCCTTCAATAATGCCAGAATCAACACCGCTGCCACCATGCACGGCATAGCCTGCGGGTTTGTTGATAACCATAAACGCCTCATCCTCAAACAGAACACCTTGCTCCAACGCCGTTTGCAAATGATGACCGACAAACAGCTCAGGGGCTTTTTCAGCGACCCTGACCGGCGGTATACGCACCAAATCACCAGTTTCCAAACGGTATTTGACATCAACACGACCTTTGTTAACACGCACCTCACCCTTACGGACAATACGATAAATATGGCTTTTGGGCACACCTTTCAAAAACGTGATTAAAAAGTTGTCCAACCGCTGGTCACATTGCTCTTCGGTGATTTCGACCAGTTGGACTTTAGGGGATGTACTCGGTTCTATTGTAGTCATTATAGGTAAATAATATCAGTATTATGGTCTGGATTGATTCTTTAAATTGCTGTGGAACGATAAGGTTGTTATATTAAGCACGTTTTCAAAAAAAACACACCCGCCCCTGCTGTTCCATGATGAAACTGGCTTGGGGCAATGGCATGAAGCAGACCTGGCAACCCCATAACGCCCCATGGTTTAGCGTCATAAGACAAGATTTTTTGGGTTCATCGCTCGACCCTAGATGCGCGATTTTTAAACTCCTGCTTAAAACAGAATTTACCCCTAAGACTGACTAGACTTAGACTTAGTATATGTGAGCGCAGGTATCGTTGCCTTCATAACTTGAAGCCAAGGTACGGACAATAACGCGCCGATAAACCAACGCCGATAAACCAACAATAACCTTTGTAATTGATGGTATTTTTCAACCACTATCGCCATATTGTATTGACTACTCACTTTGCACTAGGAACTAAGCCAGTCTGATTAATAAAGTCTGACCACGGAGCAGGACACCACAAGGATACACAATGAAAAGAATGCTTATCAACGCCACGCAAGCGGAAGAACTGCGGGTCGCTTTGGTAGATGGTCAAAAACTGTATGATTTTGACATAGAAGTACCATCAAAAGAACAAAAAAAATCCAATATTTATAAAGGCATCATCACCCGCGTAGAACCTAGCTTAGAAGCGGCCTTCGTCAACTATGGCGCGGAAAAGCACGGCTTTTTGCCCTTTAAAGAAATTTCCCCCGCATACCGCAATATTCCTGAAGGTGCCGAAGAAGGCCGCCGTGCCGCCATTAAAGACCTGATTAAGGAAGGCCAAGAAATTGTCGTGCAGATTGAGAAGGAAGAGCGCGGCAACAAAGGCGCCGCCCTGACCACTTACATCAGCTTGGCCGGCACCTATCTGGTGCTGATGCCTAATAACCCCAAAGCCGGAGGTATCTCCCGCCGGATTGAAGGCGACACCCGCAGCGAATTGCGCGAAGTCATGGCCTCGTTGACCATCCCCGACAATATGGGGCTGATTGTCCGCACCGCTGGTTGCGGCAAAAACGCCGAAGAACTGCAATGGGACTTAAACTATCTCATGCAGTTGTGGGAATCCATCGAACGCTCGTCCGGCGAACAAAAAGCCCCGTTTCTGGTGTTCCAGGAAAGCAACGTCATCATCCGTGCCTTGCGTGACCATTTGCGCGGCGATGTTGATGAAATCCTAATTGATAACCAAGAATCTTTTGCTTTGGTGCAAAAATTCCTCAAACAAGTCATGCCGCATTTTTTGCCGAAAGCAAAATTGTACCAAGATGCCGTACCTTTGTTTAACCGTTACCAAATTGAGGCCCAAATCGAAGTCGCCTATAACCGTGAGGTGTCGCTGCCTTCCGGTGGCTCCATAGTCATCGACCACACCGAGGCCTTGACATCCATAGACATCAACTCGGCCCGCGCCACTAAAGGCAGTGACATCGAGGAAACCGCCCTCAACACCAACTTGGAAGCGGCGGATGAAATCGCCAGACAATTGCGTTTGCGTGACTTAGGCGGCCTGTTTGTCATTGACTTCATCGACATGATGTCCAACAAAAACCAGCGCAGTGTCGAAAACCACCTGCGTGACGCGCTAAAAATCGACCGCGCCCGTATCCAAACCGGTAAAATTTCCCGTTTTGGCTTGCTGGAAATGTCACGGCAACGGATGCGCCCCTCCTTAGGCGATTCCACACAAATTATCTGCCCACGTTGCAAAGGCCAAGGCACAATTCGTAACGTGGAATCGGTCGCCCTATCGGTATTGCGCCTACTCGAAGAAGAGGCAATGAAAAAAGGCACTGAAAAAGTCATTGCCCATCTGCCGATTGAGTCGGCGACTTTCTTGTTAAATGAAAAGCGTAGCGCCATTGAACAAATTGAAAATCGCCTGAAAGTCAGTATTGTTATCCTGCCCAGTCGCCATCTGGAGACTCCGGCTTATGAAATCGAGCGTATTAAAGAAAAAGAAGTCTCGGCTGATGACAAGCCTAGCTATGTACAAATCAAGGCCGAAGAAATTAGCATCCCTGAATTTGCCCAGCAAATGAAGAGCAAAGTGGAACGGCCCGTCATCCAAGAATTTGTTCATGATGTGCCTGAGCCTATCGCCCATAAAAACGAAGCGGCCAGTTTGATTAAACGCTTTTGGCATAAACTGGTCAGTGTTGTGGCCGTTGAGCCTGAGAATAAAGACAACGCCCCTGTCAGCGCCGTAGCGCCCGAAACCGAAGAAGCCAAGACCAGCAGCGAAACGCCGCCTAGCCGTAGCCGCAATGCCAACCGCAAGCGGAACCGGAACCGGAACCGTGACCGGGAACCTGTCGTCAATCAGGAACTGGATAAACCTGAAAAAACGGCGGACGAGGCGACAGTGCCCCCACCACGCCAATTTAGGGGGCCTGGGCGCAATGTCAGGCCGAACATTATTCCGCCTACCCCCGTGGTAGTACCCGTAGAGGCCTTGGCAAAAGAAGAGTCTGACACCGAATTGCAAACCGCTATAGCAACGTCTACCGTTGACGCGGACACTATCAATGTGTCGGAATTGTCTGCCGAAGAACAGGCCAGCTTGCGTTCCTCGTCCAGACGTTCAAACAGACGTGGCCCTAATCGCAGAAGACCGCGTAATCCTAATTACAAACGGCCTGATGACGCTCATGAAACCAATGGCGATGTGGAACCACAGCTGGCGGCACAATACAATTTTGACGACAGTACGGAGCAAAGTGAGCCTCTTAACCAAGAAAGCACCCAAGCTGAGCCAGTTAAGGCTACTGATATAACTGAAATCGTAGTGGCCGAAGTGGCGGCCAGTGCTATTACCGAACCAACATTGGTTACAACAGCACCGCCTGAAACTATAGCGGACAATCAACCACCGGTTATCGCAGAGGAAAGCATTGCCGAGCAGGTTGCCACACCTGCCTTAGATACGCCCATCTTATCTGAAGAGTCAGCTCAGACCGAAGAGCGACAACCCGCTCCAGAACACACTGTAGTAGTAGCAGATAGTCAGGTAGCCGAAATGCCGACAGTCGTGGCCGAACCGGCGGCAGAAATTATTATGGCCACACCAGAACCTATAGTAACGGATGCTATCCCCGTATCCCCACAACCGGAAACGACTGCGCATGCTGAAATTGCGGAACAGATAGAGATAGTTGCGCCTGTATCAGAGGCCACCGTTAACACAGAAAAAACAGTTGTAACAGAACACGGCTGATAGCGCATAAGACCAATCGGGGCCAATAGCGTTAGCTGTTCGGCCCCATTTTTTTGTCCATATAATCTTAAAAACCACCATTAACGGTCTTTTTCAACCATTTTTTCGTTAATTCATCGGCGGAAATGGGGCGGCTAAAATAATAGCCTTGAAAAAGCGCACAGCCTTTTTCCACCAAAAAATCCAATTGCGAACGGGTTTCCACGCCCTCGGCAACCACCACTAAACCCAAACTATCCGCCATCTTGATAATGGTTTCCACAACCACTTCATTGCAACGGTTTTCAAAAATGTCTTTGACAAAGCTACGGTCAATTTTTAACTGACTGAGTGGAAATGAGGTCAAGTAGGCTAAAGAT